>JAUPWJ010000032.1 GCA_030916575.1 Patescibacteria group bacterium
GTGTAGCAATATGGTCCTTTTAAAAGATGCTCTTTGGTCACTTCTTTTTTATCCAAATCCTTAGTAGTCATTTGAGCCCAAACGATTATGATAGTGGCTACAAATAAAAGTAAAAAACCGATAGGCATCATGATAGAGTTTTCAAATATTCTTACATGAAAAATTAAATCTAAAACAACTCCTAAAATTAATGCGAAAAAGTGTAAAAAATAAGAATGAGCCAAAGTCTGATGAACAGAATTTTTTGGTAAAGTATTATTGGTATTTTCTTGTTTTACTTCCATATCATTGTTATAGCACGAAAAACACTATTTTACATCCCCTAAATTATTCCCTGAGCCGTAATTAACTGATATCGGTATTTCAGTTTTATACTTTAAATAAGAACGTTCTAATACACCCTCCATGGCTTTTTCTATAATTTTTTCAGCTTGTTCTTTTACGTCTTCTTTAATTTCATAAACAAGCTCATCATGAATTTGTAAAACCAAATGAGCGTAACCACTTAGGCCTGCTTTTTCTAAGTCTTCCTGTGCGTAACGAATTGCAATCTTGATAATATCCGCGGCTGTCCCCTGCACTGGAGCATTGATAGCTGTGCGCTCTGCCATGCTTTTGAGAAATGGAATTCTTGAATTTATATTTGGGAAATATCTGCGTCTGCCGAAAAGTGTCTCAGTAAAAATATTTTTAACAGCAAAAACTTTTACACTTTCTAAATAATCTCTCACGCCAGAGAATTGATTGAAATAATTATCATAAAACTTCTGTGCTTCTTCTCTCGTGCCTCCTAAATTCTTTTTGAGAGATGACACTCCCATGCCGTAAATAATTCCGAAGTTTATAACTTTCGCTTTCCTTCTCATTTCTTTATCCACCTTATCTATCGGCACACCAAAGACAAAACTCGCCACTCCAGCGTGAATATCTTTTCGCTCGGCAAATATCTCTGTCATTTTCTTATCACCGGAGAGCATTGCCACTACACGTAGTTCTATTTGGCTATAATCAAAAGCTGATAAAACATGTCCTTTGTCCGCAATAAAACCATCACGTATTCTCCGTCCTAATTCACTTTTTATAGGCAAATTCTGTAAATTCGGATCAATAGAGGAAAATCTACCTGTAGTTGTGCTATTTTGCACAAATTTAGAATGAAGCCTGCCGTCTTCTCCTGCTAAATTTGGTATGACATCTACATATGTAGATAAGAGTTTTTGAAGTTCACGGTATTTCATAATCTCAGAAATTATAGGATTACCTTCTTCTAATTCTTCTAAAACAGAAATTTTAGTAGAAAAATTTCCAGACGCATTTTTCTTTTTATTTGTTTTCATTCCCATTTTACCGAAAAGCACCTCACCTAGTTGTTTCGGAGAATTTATATTGAATTCCACTCCTGCCATTTCGTAAATTTTATTTGTGAGTTTATCTAGCTCTGTATGATATTCTTCCGATAAATTTTTAAAATACTTTTTATCTATCAAAATTCCATATTTCTCCATCTCTTCCACAATTGGAATAATGGGCTTTTCAATTTCTTCATATACTTTCTCTAATTTCCTTTCTTTTAAGATTTTAAATACATATTCGTAAGCCACATCAAAAGACTCAGTCTTAGCAAAGCGTAAAATATCTTCTAATGGCGGAGTCGGCACATCTGAATTTATAAGCCAGAGTGCAATACTCGCCTCTTGTAATTTCTTTTTATCGACATTACTTTTTATTTCTTCTTTCTTCTCCTCTTCTTGATATAGTCCCTCTGTCACGCTCTTACTTCCACTCGTAGAGAAAAATGACTTTAATCTCGCGAATAAAGAACGGAATTCAAAAGTAGTAAACATTTCCTCTATTTTCTTTAAATCGGCAGACTCCCAGAAAGTTTTTTCTGGAATTTTAAAATCTACTGGTGCATCCGGACGTATTTTTGCTAAAGTTTTTGAAAACAAAGCCTCCTCTTCATTATCTTTTATAAGGTCAATAATTCTCGGACTCAATCCTGCTTTTTTAAAAATATCTGTGTCCTTCTTTAATTTTTTATAAATTTCCTCTATTGTTCCAAAAGTAGTTATCAAAGTCGTCGCTGTCTTCTCTCCTATACCTTTAATACCAATAATATTGTCAGATGGATCACCACGGAGCCCTTTATAGTCTGGCAACATGACAGGCTTGAAACCAAATCTCTCTACAACTTTTTCTTCGTCGTACAAAATCGTATCTGTGATTCCCTTTTTTAAAGTATATATCTGAACTTTTTTACCATCTACTAATTGCATCGTATCCATATCTCCGGACGCAATTATGATATTTATATTTTTATTACTTTTAAGATGAGACACGATTGTCCCTAATACATCATCGGCTTCAAATCCCGGACTATCGTAAATAGGAATATTAAATGCTTCAAATATTTTTCTAGAACTTTTTAATTGTGATATTAATGCATCATCCGCCTTAGCTCTCCCGGCCTTATATGCATCATAAGCCTCATGACGAAAAGTCTTCCCCGGCAAATCATAACAAGCCACGATATAGTCAGGCTTCAGATCTGTGATTATCTTCATGAGCATTGTTGAGAGTCCATAGAGAGCCCCTGTCGGCTCACCAGAAGACGAAAGAAAGTCCGGCAAGGCGTGATAAGCCCGATGAATTATCGCGTGTGAATCAAGTAAAACTAGGGTCTTTGGAGTTTTCGTATCTTTAGCCATGTATTTTTAGTATAGCATTTTAAGAAATTTAAAATAAAAAAGGCACCTCTTGTTGTCTATTAGAGGTGCCTTGGTAATACTGATTTTCCAGCTTCACTTTTTTTCTTTGAACTTTTTATATTTTTTATATAAAGTCTCAACTACAAAAGCTAGCTCCTCCAAGTTGTCAATGATAAGGGAGTAGTAAACGAATTTACCTTTCTTCTCGGCGATACAGATGCCAGCCTTACGAAGAATCGCAAGATTTGTGGAAACTGTGGCTTGCTTCAAGCCGGGCTGTCGCAACTTTACTTTCAGCTTCTTGTGAATCTGCCCAACATATAATGTTGGAGTTTCTTGCAGTAAAGCAATTACTTTTCTTCTGAGCCGGTGGTCGACAGCTTTAAAGACAAATTTCATAATGCGAAATTTTATGTAATCTAGTTCGATTACATCCCCAGCTCCTGTGAGCTTTAAAACTTGATTCTTAACTTTCATTGCATTTGTAGTTTTGCAAATTATGATAAATAACAAGCTCAAGATTGAGAGCTTCCTTCTTTTTTATAACACATTATTATAAATAAATCAACTATTGGATTTTAATTTCCCTGTGTCCAGTCTTTAAATGTTTGATTTTTATCTTATGATGTTTCTTCGGCATGGCCTTTTTTATATTCTCAGGCCATTCTATGAAAACTATATTTTCTTTTTTGGATAAAATTTCTTTCCAACCTAAATTCAGTAATTCTTTTTCATTTTTTAATCTATAAGCATCAAGGTGATAGAAATTCTCAAACATCTCATGCTTGAGCGGATAGCGCTTCATTATTACAAAAGTCGGGCTATTCACTTTCTTTTTTATCCCAAGCTCTTTAGTGACATATTGCGTAAAAGTTGTCTTCCCTGTTCCAAGCTCACCATAAAGTCCGACAATGCATGCCGTTTTGTTTTTCTTTTTTACAATTTTATCTAAAAACTTTTTAGCAATTTTTTGCGTGTCCCCTGTATTTTTTGAAATCATATTTGTATTTTAGCATAAAAAAAAATTACCTCGTGCACTGTTGGGTGCTCCGAGGTAATCTCAATAATTTAACCAACTTTAACCGCGTTGGTAATACGTAACTTCTGTGGCACAGCCACAAGGTGAACGAGGTGGATATTTCGTAATAATCCAAGGTACCTGTGAAGCAGGCACCTCTATTGTAATCCATTGTCCATACCTATCTTTGGCATAGTCATTTCTTACAAAATTACCACCTGTGCCGTATACTGCAAACATCTGGTGAAAAGTCGCCATTTGCTCAGGCATTCTTTCTTGTCTGTATTCTTGTTGAGGGAATCCAGGAAAAGAAAGGTCAACCTTCGGTCCATCTATGGGAGAGGCTGGTCTTGCTGCCGGTGGTGTCGCTTTAACAATTTTCCCAGTACTTGGAAAAAGATTCAGGCACCATGTCGAGCAAAACATTTGCCCGAACATCTCCAGTGCCCACTCACCTTCGTGAGCAGTACGAACTATTTGCTTACCAAAAGCCAATTTTCCATTCACAACAGATAGTGTCATGAAAGTGTATGATGTTCCTGCTGAGAGCTTAAAAACTCTCATTTTGAAATCTTTGCTATCCTCAGGATGATCTTTCAACCACAAGAGAACATTTGCAATAGAATCGGCTGGCATAACATCACTTCCCATGTAGGTAACTTCTGCGTTTTGCATACACTGTGATGCAAAATCTTCAAAAGTTTTAGACAATACTGGGCTTTTAAACCCAGAGACAATCCGATCAACAGCTGAAGGGTATGTTGTGAATGCTTTTCCTTCACCTAAGCCGGCAACAACAGAAAAGCCGGCGTTGGTATGTGGAGCAAGTTGCGCCACTGCAGAAAAAGAAAAACAGGAAATTGCAAGTAATAAGAACAGATTTTTCATATCAGAGTTTTTTAGATTATTCGATTATAAAAGGACTACGCGTGTTCTGTGACCTTATCTATATAGTATAGCACAAAGAGCCCTAAAAGTCAAGGGGTAAAAGGGTAAGCAAACAAGGCTAAAATGCTGTATAATAAAGCTCAAATGTCAGACTTTGATGAAGACAAACAAAATAAACAATTAGAAGAACTCAAGAAAGAAGAGGAGGAACAACTCGTGGAAGTATTGGCTCAAAGCAAATACGGTATTCCTTATGTAAACCTGTACCGCCTAGGCATAGACAATGAAGCTCTAAGGCACATTTCTGAGAAAGACGCCCGTGAATGGAAAGTCGGGCCTTTTAAATTGGCTGGAAAAAATATCTCAATAGCTGTCCGCTCCCCTGATCCACAACTCTTAAGTAAACTAAAAGAAGAAATGGAAAGACAAAGTTTATTTCCAATATTTTACATGGCTTCCATTGGAAGCATAGAAAAAGTTTGGGAAAGATATTTAGAATTATCTATGGCTGAAAATGCTATGCGTGGTGGACTTGAAATTTCTGCTGAAACTCTAAGAAATACTGCAAAAGAAATACAACAAATGAAAGATATTGAGCGTTTGATAAAAGATGTAAAGGCAGATAATCAAATCCACAAAGTTTCCCGCATGTTAGAAATTATTCTAGCAGGAGCAATAGCTATCAAAGCATCCGATATACACATAGAGCGAGAGAAAAATGACGCTCGTCTCCGACTTCGTTTAGATGGAGTACTTCAAGATGTGGACTTCTTTGATGGAGATTTATATAACTTATTAAATTCTAGAATCAAACTTCTCTCTGGAATGAAATTAACTTCAAACAATGCTCAAGACGGTCGTTTCGCAATTATTGAAGCAGATGAAGAAATAAGTATTCGTACTTCACTTGTGCCTGGAGCATATGGTGAAAAAATTGTTATGAGAATCTTGGACCCTAAGTCAATTCAAATAACACTCGAACAACTCGGCATCGAAGACTATCTCTTTAAAATAATTGAGGAGGAAATAGCGAAACCAAATGGTCTGATATTGGTCACAGGACCAACAGGTTCTGGAAAGACTACTTCACTTTATGCTTTCTTAAGTAAGATATACAACACAGAAATAAACATCATAACTATTGAAGACCCAATAGAATACCACTTAAATGGTATTACTCAGACTCAAGTATTTGACGAAAAAGATTATACTTTTTTAAATGGTCTAAGGGCAGCAATGCGACAAGACCCAGATGTAATCATGGTCGGAGAAATCCGTGACCATGAAACAGCTGAAACTGCTGTCCAAGCAGCGCTCACTGGACACATAGTCTTCTCAACATTACACACTAATAATGCGGCTGGGGTTATTCCTCGTCTTATAGACTTGGGAGTAAATCCAAAAATATTAGTTTCGGCTTTATCTTTATCTATTGCGCAGAGACTAGTCCGAAAACTTTGCCAATTCTGTAAAAAGGAAAAGACTATAAATGAAGCAGAAAGACAAACTATAAAAACAATACTAGAAGGAATGAAAGAAGAAGGAAAAGACTTAGTTAAATATAATATTGATGAAAACAAAGAATATAAAGTATATACAACTGTTGGTTGTGAAAAATGTAATATGACTGGCTACAAAGGCCGACTCGGAATATTTGAAGCTATTAAGACAGATGAAGCCATAGAGAAAATAATGCCGGAAAATCCAAGTGAAAGAGAGTTGAAAAAAGTTGCCAGAACTCAAGGTATACTTTCTATGCGCCAAGATGGTGTTGTAAAAATTCTTAATGGAGTTACTTCTATGGAAGAAGTTCAGAGTGTGGTGGACTTACACGAAGAATAATTTTTGTCTTAAAAAACAAAAAAAACATTAATCTCTAAACAATCCTTATGGGGCTGAGCCCCTAAAGTAACAAATTTTTGAAGGATAGACCCAGTGAACTAATAAAAGTACCAGAACGTCCTACGCAAAATTGTATAACCGATGGCTGATTGCTTAGAGATTAATGTCTTCTTTTTTAAATGAAATATCTTCCCTTCTTAACCCTAAAATCATTATACTACATACAATAAGCTGTAAATGTTATAATGTGCACTAAGCTGTGCTTTACCTGTGTATACCCTGTTAACAAACTTAACTTCAGGTAATATAGCATATTTAGAATGTAATGTCAAGTACTGATATAAAACAAAACAATACTAAAGAAAATGGCCAAGCTGATGAGTCTTTCTTAGACCAAGCTCTTCGTCCTACAAATTGGGACGAATATATAGGCCAAAAGCATATAAAAGACAATGTTCAGATACTTTTGAAGGCTGCAGAAGAGCGCGGGCACATTCCTGAACACATACTTTTCTATGGACCACCAGGACTCGGTAAAACTACTTTAGCACATTTAATCGCCAAAGAAACGGGAAGACAAATTAAAATAACTTCAGGGCCAGCGATAGAAAAAGTCGGTGACTTAGCATCTATCCTTACTAATCTTTCATCAGGTGACATACTTTTCATAGATGAAATTCATAGATTAAATAAAATGGTAGAAGAAATTTTATATCCAGCCATGGAGTCCGGTGTGTTAGATATAATCATAGGCAAAGGCCCTTCTGCAAGAACTATTCAACTTGATTTACCTCCATTTACTTTGATTGCAGCCACCACTCGAGTCGCTCTCGTATCCTCCCCTCTTCGCTCTCGTTTCTCTGGTGGAGTTTTTCGTTTAGAATTTTATTCCAATGAAGAAATTGCAGAAATTATAAAAAGATCAAGTAAACTTTTAAACACGGAACTAGAAATTGATGCCTTAAATGAAATTGCAAAGCGTAGTCGCTTTACTCCTCGAACTGCAAATTACTTTTTAAAACGTTGTCGTGACTTTGCGCAAGTTCATAAAAAGCAATTAGACAAAGAAACTGTGAAGGGGGCATTAGCAATGCTTTCTGTTGATGAAATTGGGCTCAACGCTTCTGATAGAAAATTCTTAGAAATATTAATTGAGAAATTTAGCGGTGGTCCGGTAGGACTCAAAACTATGGCAGCAGCACTCTCTGAGGAAGAAGCCACAATAGAAGAAGTTATAGAACCTTACTTAATTCAACTCGGACTCCTAGAACGCACAGCTCGTGGACGAGTAGCTACCAATAAAGCCTATGAGCATTTGGGTTTTGATTTACCAAAAGATAAACAAGAAAAGTTAATTTAAATATATGTCCGGACATAATAAATGGTCTCAAATAAAACACAAGAAAGGAATTACTGATGCAAAGAAAAGTAAAATATTTTCTAAATTAGTTAAGTTCATTGCTGTGGAAGCAAGGCTATCAGGAGGTAAAGACTCCCCTGGTCTACGAAGTGCAATTGAAAAAGCAAAAAAAGTAAACATGCCAAGTGAAAATATCGAACGAGCCATAAAGAAAGCCGGTGAATCAGGTGCTCATATGGATGCAATTACTTACGAAGCATATGGACCAGGAGGTGTCGGCATAATTATTGAAACACTAACAGATAGTAAAAACAGAACTGCCCAAGAAGTGAAACATATACTTTCTAAAAATGGTTTTGCTTTAGGTGGCATAGGCTCTGTAGTCTGGGCATTTCAAAAAGAAATGTCACCTCATGGTTTAATTTATGTACCAAATACTACGACTCCAATATCGGACGAAGACATTGAAGCATTAGACAAGCTTGTGGAAGAATTAGAAAATGATGACGATGTGCAAGAAGTTTACACTAATGCTGAATAAATATTTATGATAATACTAGGCATAGACCCAGGGTACGAAAGACTTGGAATTGCGGTCTTAGAAAAAAACAAAGGCAAAGAAGAAGTCCTGCATTCTGAATGTTTTAAAACTTCAGCTAAATTAAAATTTGAAGAAAGGTTATTTTTAATCGGTCAAAAAATAGAAGAAGTTATTAAAAAATACAAACCAGATGTATTGGCTATAGAAACCTTATTTTCAAATACGAATCAAAAGACTGTCATGCATGTATCTGAAGCACGAGGGGTAGTAATATATGAAGCAATTAAAAAAGATTTAAAAATATTTGAGGCTTCCCCTCCTCAAATTAAAATGGCAACTACGGGCTATGGAAAGGCAGATAAAAACCAAGTTATAAAAATGGTAAAAATGTTAGTTAAAATAGATAATGATAAAAAATCAGATGATGAATTAGATGCTATTGCTATAGCCTTAACCGCTTTTGCACACATTAAATTTTAGTTTAAATAGTTATCCACATTTTTTATTGCTAAGAATTTTGGATTTTGATACAAATTAAGAAATTAAAAAATAATTTTTATTAAGGTCGTATTAAAATTTAAAATAAGTAAAAAATATGGGAGATGAAGAAGAAGATGTAATAAGTGGAGGAGTTTTTGGAACAGATGACGATGATGCTCTCTTGGGAGATGATTTGGATTTAGATGATCCTGCAAAACTTCCAGTAGATGAGGAAGAGGGTTACGACCCAGAAGATAAACTTCCCTAAATAAACAACCCGCAATAAAGCGGGTTTTTTATTTATACAATCTTTATAAA
>JAUPWJ010000033.1 GCA_030916575.1 Patescibacteria group bacterium
ACGGTAAGGCCGATTTCTAATCTCTTTTCATTTGGTACTGTGATTCCTAGGATTCTCATCATAAAATTATTGTTTTTGTTTATGTTTAGGGTTAGAACAAATTACTCGCAAATGTCTTTTGCGTTTTACCATCTTACACTTATCACATATTTTTTTAACTGCTGCTTTGATTTTCATAACTTCAATATACAAAAGAAAAACAAGGCAAAATCTCCTTATTTTTCAATGCTTTCTTATTTACTAAAAGCGTAAATACTATAATACACCATTATCAAAAAAATTACAACCTTTTAACAATTCTTCCTTTTCCTCCGTAAGGATCAAGGACGACTTCCACAGAATCCCCTATCAAAACTTTGATTCTGTGCATTCTCATTTTACCTGAGAGATAAGCCAAAATTTCTTTTGAATTATCGTCTCCACCATCTAATTTTAATCTAAATAACGTTGATGGTAATGCTTCGGTGATTACTCCGCGTGACACCATTAATTTTTCATTTTTTGTATCACTCATTAGGTTGTATTATCTTAACAAAATTTTTCATTTACGTCAAATAAAATAATTAGGGATAACTTACATTTATAGTAATGTCTTTAATTTTATCCGGAAATGACTTTTTCCAAAAAGGTCTTATAACTACACTAGCACTGTCAATACTATTGTATTGTAACAATAATGTCTCAAAGTTTTTCTTAGAACTTTCCAATAAATCAGTAACTAAAACATCTTCATCAACTCTCCAAACAACTTTTGTGGCTCCAGATAGTTTAAAATTTATACTTTCAACGTCTTTAAAAGATACATAAGGGTCTACAACGCTAAGCTCCAAACTTTTTATATTTGTTATATATATATCGCTACCATCATAATCCGGCACAACAGATGAAGCTACTTTTTTCGTAAGTTCTACTTCTTTAAACAACAAACCATATAATGTTCCTTTTAAAGAAATAGATATAGCGTTTTTTTCTTTATCATATTCTTCAGTTTGATCATCAATAACCAATGAGTATGCATTATTAAATAAAATAAAATCTTTAGGGATTTGGTTTATGGTTTTTTGAAGTAATTTTTCCTCTAGATTTTTCTTGAGTTGGTCTATAGCAGCATTCTTTTCTTCCAATGTAACTGTAGGCAGTGTCCCGACTATACCCCCTATAATTTCATCTTTAGACCGGCCATAGAATTTGGCATACTTAGGGGAACCTTTAAACCCTAAAATTTTAAAATCTAACGGCTCACTATTGTATTCTTTACCGGGTTCATTGGCATATATTCCTACCTCTACCTTACCTGGGGTTCCATCACTACTTTTACCTGGTACGGTTATTTTCTTTTCTGTTTTGTAAATCTTTCCATTTGAACCTTCTAGCCTAGTATTTATATCTAAAGCCTGGGATGTACTATTATAATCATTATAAATGATAACTGTTCCTTTGGCAGAATTACTAACTTCTTCTTTACCTTGCCCTTCAATAAGGATACTTTCCTCTCCCCCAATAACAACTAAATCAAATGACAAATCTTCTCCATTAGAATCTTTTTGGGCAAACATTTTTTCGTTCAAAGTAAGTTCTTTTACTTTTGGATTTACACTTACTTTAGCTTGAGTGAAAAGTGTAGAAATTGCAAACAAAAGAAATACAACTGTAATAATAGCCACAAACCAAAGGGCGTTTTTAGGGTTTTTTTTCTCCTTATTTACTTCTTCAGAAAAACTCACTCTTGCTCTCGGTTTAAAAAAGTCATCACTTTCAATTTTTTTCTCAATCTTTTTTTCAACTTCTTTTAGTACGATACCCTGCTTGGTACGCTTTATTTTGACCATATCTTGGAGTAAATTTTTATTCATACTTTTATTTTAGCTAAGAAAACGGTTAATGTAAATAGATTCGATAATTAAGAAGGTGTCTCGTGATACATTTTCATCTATAATAGCTACTCCGTGAAGTGCTTGATTACCTAAAAATATTACCCGAAATTTTGACTCAGTTAAAATATATTGATTAAACTGCTCACTCTTTATGGTATCTGAGAAAAAATCAACTAAATCCTGATCTACAGTTATAAAGATGGTGGACGGTATAGAAACATCATTAGAAAGATAGCTTAAAAATGTTTGAAAGCCTTTTAACCACTCTACCCTCAACTTCTCAATAGCAACTTCAAATTTTTTTAAAACTGCGTCTTCCATATGGCCATCTTTATAAAGTGATATATAAACCCTGGCTTCATCTAAAGTGCAATTAAGTAGAGTAGCAATACCGCGAATCATAAAATTACGCCCCATTGGAAATGAAATTGATTCGCGTAAAACTTCTTTCTTAATCATAGAAATATCAGTTACTTCTCCTCCAATATTTACTAAAAGAAAATTATCTTGATTCACGAAAATGTCTCTAGCAACTGTAAACGAAGACATTAAGAATGTAGAAAATACAATTTCTTCGACGCTAAAGTGTCTGGCTATAGCATCTCTTATTTTTTTTAAAATGTGTTCTTCACTTATAGATATAAAAGTAATCAGTTCTAAATCAGTAGTTTTTTTATTAAATGGATTTAAAGTATTATATCCATTTAATCTAGTTTGAATATTTTTTAATTCAATGATTTTTACTTGATTATCTTCACTTTGATAAATAGCTTTATGTTCAGCTTCAAAAATCTTTATTTCTTTAGCTATCAACTCATCTGCCATTTTACCAGTAAATATAAAAGGTTCCTCTTTTTCTAAGTGAATAACTCTAGTTTGAGAAGCATGCCAAGGAGAAGATAGAACACAAAATATTTTTCGAGGTGCTCCGAGGCCCTTCATACAAATATGGCTTGCAACTTTCTTTAAGGAATCTAGGGTTAAAATTAAAAACCTATCAATATCAACTTTATCTTCTAGTAAAATTGGTTCCCGAACAGAGTAAATAATCTTAGGTGTTCCATTGGCACCTTTATAAAAAAGAGCTCCACCCACAGACGAAGAACCGATGTCAAAAAGTAAAACTAATTCTTCTTTTTTCTTTGTAGAAAAAATTCCCATGCAATAATTATAACACAAAAAATAAAAACAAAATTATTCCAAGACTGCTTTAATGCGACGAATGCCTGAAGCCACAGCTTCTTCTTTTTGGATTTTAAATTTACCTAATTCACTAGTATTTGATACATGCGGACCACCACAGAATTCTTTGGAGATTGGATTACCTTCTTTATCTTCTATAAAATAGAGAGAAACCATATCTGGATATTTTGCTCCGAATTCCATCTCGGCACCGAGTTTTTCAGCTTCAGATAAAGGCATCTCTCGGCGAATGACGTTAAGACCTTGTGAAATCTTTTCATTTACCCAAGCTTCTACCTTTTGTTTTTCTTCATCAGTAAGTTTATGGTCACAAAGGAAATCCATACGAAGTCGCTCTTCGGTGATATTACTTCCCCTTTGCTTTATACTCGGGCTCACGATGGCCTGTAGCCCCGCTAGGAGCAGATGGTGCGCTGTGTGGAGTCTAATAGTCTTTTCATTGTGATTCGCGAGTCCACCCTTAAACATCCCAGCAGACGCAGTCTGAGAAAGTTTTTGATGCTCTGCCATTTTTTTATTAAAATCTTCAATATCAATTTGTATCCCCTTTTCTTTCGCTAACTCAAGAGTAAGTTCTATTGGGAAACCATAAGTAGTTGCTAGTATAAATGGGTCAATACCCTTTTCAAATTCTTTTAAACCTTGCAAAATCGTTTGATCAAACTTATTAGATTCTTTTATTATGACTTCTTTTATAAATTGAGATTTATCTTTAATGTTAGAGTAGATATCTCCGTAAGTTATCACAACCATATCTACCAAAGCAGAGACTTCTTCATCTTTCATTCTGTGATCAAGAAAACAAAAAATAGCTCGACGAATAAGTCTGCGCAAAACATAACCTTGGTCTTTATTTCCAGGAAGCACCCCATCAGAAATTAAAAATACACTAGTTCTAATATGGTCAGCAATAATTCTCTTTTTTCTTATATCATGACCTACTCCTATGGGGGCTAAAACTGAAATAATGCCTGCAAGCAAATCCGTATCATATGCTGTGCGTTTACCTTGCATCACAGCAGTGATGCGTTCAAGTCCTGCACCAGTATCAACATTTTTTTGTTTTAATTTACCAATAACTTTTCCATCTTTCTTTTCATATTCCATGAAGACGTCGTTCCATATTTCTATCACATCTTCTCTTTTTTGCGCATCAATAAATCCTTGTTTGTCCAAGTCTCCAATACTACCCAACATGTCATAAAACATCTCACTACAAGGTCCACAAGGTCCATTATCCCCTGGACTCCACCAATTATCTTCTGCCGGTAGTGCATAAATGCGATGCTCTGGAATTCCTAAACTCATCCAAATCTTTTTTGATTCTTCGTCATAAGGAGCATTTTCGTCACCCTCAAAAACTGTCACATATAAGCGACTAACATCAAGCCCTAAGCCTTCTTCTTTGCTAGTCAAAAATTCATAACTCCATTTTATCGCTTCATCTTTGAAGTAGTCTCCGAGTGACCAATTCCCCATCATTTCAAAAAAAGAAAAATGCCTATTGTCTCCAATGTCATCTAGGTCTCCAGTACGAACACATTTTTGCACATCAACAATTCTTTTACCCATAGGATGTTCTTGACCGAGAAGATATGGTACAAGTGGTTGCATACCAGCAGTATTGAAAAGCACAGAAGGGTCATTTTCAGGTACAAGCGAAGCCGAAGGGATTATTTTATGTCCCCTTGCCTCAAAGAATTTTAAAAACCGCTGTCTGATCTCACTTGAATCCATATTATTGATTATCGTCTAAATGTTGTTCTTTATATAATTCTGTCTTTTTAAGTTTTGCTTCAAAAAACCAAAGTGCAACGAACACAAATAGTGTAAGAACTGTAGCAATGATAGAAACTTTATAAAGTCCAAAACCTGATGCCATACCAATACCAGCAGAAACCCAGAGTCCCGTAGCTGTGGTTATGCCCACCAACTTTGAATCTTTAGTAAAGATAAGTCCTGCACCGATAAATCCAACACCGACGACTACTTGAGAAGCAATACGAGAAGGGTCGAAACTTGAACCTAAACCATACGCTTGTGCCATCATTTCAGAAATAATTACAAATAAAGCTGAACCCATAGACACGAGTGCGTAAGTACGAATACCTGCAGTCTTATGAGCCCAAACACGCTCTACTCCTATCAACATACCTAATAATAAAGCTACGGCTAAACGACATATTATTTCTAAAGTCGCTGGATCAAAAATGTTTTGCATAATTACCATTATATAACGACTCCCCCTAGTAATACAAACTCTTTATCATAAACCACTATAGACTGCCCAGAAGCTACGAGGGTCGGTTTTTTAAAAATTACTTCAATTTTATCTTTATCTAAAATTTTTACTTGGCACGGCAAAAACTCTCCGTGATAACGAATCTGAGCTGTGTAACTTTTCCCTTCTTTTATTTCACCTAAAAAATTGATATTTTCTATTCTATAATTCTTGAGAATACCAGAATGCTTTTGATTACGATCTTGAGACACATATAAAATATTTTTCTCTATATCTTTACCAACAACATAATACGGTTTATCATTTGGAGTCTTTTTTGTAATAGTAAAACCATGTCTTTCCCCTAGCGTAGAAAAAACTGCCCCATCATGAATTCCAACTTCTTCTCCTTTTTCATTTAAAACTTTACCTGGTTTAGTTTTTATATAGTGTTTCAAAAAATCTTTCAAATCGATATCACCTAGAAAACATATGCCCTGACTGTCTTTTTTGCTTGCTGTTGGCAACTTATATTTTTCTGCCAACTTTCGTACTTCAGTTTTATTTAAATGCCCAACTGGAAAAAGTATTTTCTCTAATTGTTCCTTTTTTAGTGTCCAAAGAAAATAACTCTGGTCTTTACTCTCATCTTTTCCTTTCACTAATTTATTTTTTATATTCTGCGCATAATGCCCCGTCGCCACATAATCCACTCCCATCTCTAATGCTTTCTTTAAGAAAGCACCGAATTTTACTTCTTTATTACACATAACATCAGGATTGGGTGTTCGGCCTTTTTTATATTCTTCAATCATATAATCCACCACTCCTTTTTTGTATTCCTTTTCTAGGTCAAAAGTAAGAAATGGAATATCTAAATGTGCTGCTACTCTCATAGCATCCATGCGCTCTTCTTCTTCATTACACTTTATAAAATCTGGATGCCAAGTACGGATAAAAACCCCGACAACGTCATAGCCTTGATCCTTTAATATGGCTGCAGACACAGAAGAATCCACACCTCCAGACATTCCCACAAATACAGTTTTCTTCATAGTTTTATCTTAAATACTTAGCAATATTAGCTTTGTGTTCAGCAAAGCTACGAGCATAATGTATCATTCCTTCCTTATCATGTAAATAATACAAATAGGTAGTCGTCTTAGGATATAATGATGCGTGAATAGCTTCTAATCCTGGATTTGAAATTGGACTATTAGGTAAACCTCTTTCTTTATAAGTTATAGGTGCAGCATCCACTTGAAGAGCCATACCAATGCTAAGCCTCTTCCATAAAATTCCAGAAACGTATTCTCTATCCATATCACCTCTGGCTTCACGTTCTAAAATAGATGCCATGATTAGTATTTCTTTTTCATTTTTACCTTGCTTTATTATTTCTTCTCTTATATCTTTAAATTTCTTTTCAAAATTTTTATTCATATAATCCAAGACATCATCTTCACTGTCTTCAATTGAGAAAAAGTAAGTATCAGGAAAAAGATAACCTTGTTTTGCTTTATTTAGGAAATTTTCAGAATTAAAGTGTGGCAACTTTTTTGAAAATGTTGTAGCCATTTGAGTAATATCATACCCTTCTGGAATTGTTATCTTAAGTGGAGCAAGTTGTTTATCGCCATCAGCTATTCTTTTTGCTAATTGATTTACCTTTAACTTTTTCTCAAAAAAATAACTGCCAGGTAAAATGTGTTTCTCATCACCATATAATATAACAAAAGTCTCAAAAGTGACTCTAGATTTTATAAGATTTAAGTTTTTAAAATGTAGTGATACAGAACGTAAACTAGAGCCTGTTTTTATTTCTTGTATTGATTCTTTGGGAAAATCTTTCGGTGCTTTCAAAAAGAAAAAATTAAATACAAATAAAAAACAAAATACCAATAATATTACATAAAATAATAACTTCGCATACGATTTTGATTTTAAAGTATTTTTTTGAGTATCTAAAGTCTCATTTGATAAAAATGAATTTTCTTCCATATATATTATAAGGGTAAGTTTGTAGGTGGTGCTGCTTCTTTTGATTCTATACGCTCTAGAGTTGGAACCTTTAATATCTGACCAGGGAAATGCCAAAGTGTTGCTATTTCTTCTACATTTAAAACAAAAGTATGAGGATGTTTATATCCAGGAAAAAGCGCAGGTGAAAGAGGCCAAGGAAGAGTTCCGTGACCTAAAAGGTGGTGGCGCATAGGTAAGTGAAAAAAGGAACGCTCGCGAAATTCATTAAGCATCCTATCTGCTAATAACATAACTTTTTTTGAAGATATAGTGAATATTCCTCCATAAGCATCTGCCTGAGTACTATTTGTACGTGCTAAGGAATTCATGTAAGGATTAGAGTATTGTCTAAAAATCAAACGCAAATTTCTTCTCGTATTCATTCTAAATGCTTCTTTTTTTGCTACATACATAACACGAATTCCAGTATCAAAACCAAGTTTTAGGGTTTTAGTATTTATTCCATCAATAACCATTTCTAACCATTTAGGCATACGAATTTCTTTAGACCAACCTCCCACAGGTGAACCTTCAGGTCTTGGGGAATATTTAGTATAAGGGTCTGCCAATTTTTCTAACACATTGTGACCTTGAGCAACCCAATCATGATGACCAAACCAAGTGCCGTGAGTTTTATACATCTTTTTTGAAGGAGTAATAACTATTTGCAACCAAAGTTGTTCCCCTTTACCAATTGAACCAAAAAATTCTATTACTGGAGAAAGTGGGTCTATCTTGTATTCTTCTTTTGGATCTTCATCTAAACCGTAATCAGTATAAGTCCTTATCGGATAAGCTTCTGGTTTTTCTAGTGCAAATTCACAACCCCAACCATTCCACTCACTCTCCGGAGAGATTTTGTCTACATCGAGCGTATAATCCTCCACCACCTTAACTTGGGCTTGAGGATATTGAGCATACATTTGAGTTTCAATCAATTCTTTCACGCGAGACGGTGTCCTGACATAAAAATGCACTTGTCCTTCAATAGAAGCGATTTCAAGTGAAAACCAAAACCACACGGCACCTTGCCAGTATTCTTCTTTTCCTCCTTTCATACTCCAATGATAAAGAGCATTGGTAAAAAAAAGCTCCATAGCTTTCGGAGAGCGTAGAACTTCACGAGGAGGGACAATTTCAAGTAATACAAAATCTATACCAGATATAAAGTCTTGCTGAATATAATGCACCCAAAATTTCCAAGCAATATAACCTAGTGCAATAACACCTACATAAGGTAATACTATTCCTAAAACTTTAAAAGCAAGACCAAATAATTCTCCTAACATTACTTATATTTTAGTATAAATAACTAAGTAAGACAATAGTAAATGAAAACAAATATAAAATAGAATACTAAACTACAGAGTAAAGACCGTTTTTATTCTTTTTGAAGTATTTTGGATTTACTAAATTTACTAAAATAGTATTTTTCTTAAAATATCTTTCTTTCATTACTTTCTCTACTACATCTTCTTTAGACATAGGACCTTCTTTTTTTAGAATATCTTTTATAACATCACGAGCAATTCCAGTCTTATATCCCCATTCTGCAAGTGCATAAAGTCCACGTCCTACTAAAACAAAACGAGAATCTTTTATAAGTTCGTTGTGAGTTGTCGCATAGTGAGTCTTCCTATTGAAAGTTTTTGATATAGCATCTGTAACTTCTCGGAAGTGCATAGGTGAACCGTGGCGACGCATTACTAAGAAGGCATAATCTTTAACTCCGCGAGTGCGGACATTTTTTGAACTAGTCTTACCCCATTCTCCAAGAGGATTTTTAGAAACGTGCTTTGACATAGCAAGCCAACGCTTTGCTACTTCATCAGTCTTATAGTGTTCAGCCATATCTTTCATATGATCAAAAAACTTTTTAATCATTTCTGTTTCTGGAACTAAATCTTCATCTTTCAAACTAGCATATAGTTTCTTTAAAGAATCGTGAACTTTATCTGCAACTTCATCATCCACAGACCAGCGAGCTTTAAAATGATCATCTTCTCGGTGTTTTTTAAATGCATCACCCAATACTAAATAAAAGTGAATATGATTTTGAGTTGCTTTGTCTTTTGAGATGTGAGGTAAAAGTTCATGTTCAGCAACAATAGAGCCCAAAGAAACGATAAGTTGTTTTAACTCATCAAAAAATACTTGCTCACCCTTGAAAGCGTCTGATTTCTTTATTAGATTTATTGCTGAATCTTCTATTTGTCTTACGCGCTCACGAGTAATACCATACTTTTTACCAATTTCTTCTAAAGTCTTTCTATTTGTATCAGAGGATAAACCGAAACGACTCATAATGACATCTCCGGCACGATCTGGTAGGTGTGAGGTAATTCTTTTAGTAACTTGTTTTGGTTTGAAGGATATTGTTGACATATTTTTTATTTGAATTAATTATGTTTAACTTATGCTTTATTTACTATATTTATATTATACACGAAATTGACTTAGTGTCAAATGTATTACCAAGTCTATATCTAATCCTTACTTCTTCCCGCCTTTACCCTGTCTAATTCAGTCAGATATTTCTTTCTTAGTCTTACGGATTTTGGAGTTATTTCAAGATATTCATCTCCATTCATTACCTCCAAACCCCTTTCAATACTTAATATAAATGCAGGTTTTAGATATATAGCTTCATCAGTTCCTGAGGCACGCATATTTGTAAGTTGTTTTCCTTTAGTTGGATTTACAGACATGTCATCCCCTTTCAAAACATTTCCTATTACCATACCTTCATACACTTCAGCACCGTGTTCAACATAAAGAAGTCCTCTGTCTTGCAAATTTGCCAGTGAAAAAGAGACTGCTTTACCAGGAGCCATAGAAACCATAGAACCATATTCTCTTTTTTTAATTTCTCCTGCATACTCTTGGAAACCAATAACACGAGAAGACATAATACCCTCACCTTTTGTATCAATAATAAATTCTCCACGATAGCCCAAAAGCCCACGAGTAGGAATTTCAAAAATAACTCGAGTGATGCCGTGCTTCTCTGTCATATCTTTCATGATACCTTTGCGCTTACCTATTTTTTCTATAACTGCTCCAGAAGATTCATTTGGAACATCTATGACGAGCTCTTCATACGGTTCAGTTTTATTACCATTTTCTTCTTTGATAATTACTTCTGGTTGAGATACTTGCATTTCAAAACCTTCGCGACGCATATTTTCTAAAAGAATAGCTATATGAAGTTCTCCGCGTCCGTAAACTTTAAAAAATGATGGACCGGATTTTATTTCACCTTGATCTGGAGAAAATTCCACACGTAGTCCGACGTTTATTTCCAGTTCTTTTTCTAACCTTTCCTTTAATTGTCGTGAGGTCACAAATTTTCCTTCTTTACCTGCAAATGGAGAATCGTTCACTAAAAAATTTAAAGACAAAGTTGGCTCATCAATAGCGATGTGTGGAAGTGCTTCTACACTTTCGTCTTCACACAATGTCTCACCGATAAATATATCTGGTATACCAGCCACCATGACTATATCTCCAGAGCTTGCCTCAGCCGTATCAATTCTAGAAATACCTTCAAAAGAAAAGAGCTTAGTTATTTTACCTACTCTCGTGCCATGCTCACCTTTGACAATAATATTACTACCGGACTTTATTTTTCCAGAGTAAATACGAGCTACAGCCATTCTACCTAAGAAATTATCATAACCTAAGTTAAATACCTGAGCTGACATCTTTTCATTTTCTCCTTTTGATGCCACTCCGACTTTTTCTAAAATTAAATCTAAAAGTGGTGATAGATCTTTTGAATCATCTCCTAGTTTTTTAAAAGCTTTACCTTCACGTCCTATAGCGTAAATAGTTTCAAAATTTGCTTGGTCATCATTTGCACCTAATTCAAAAAATAAATCTAAAACTTCATCATGCACTCGGTGTGCATCCGCTGCTGGCTTGTCTATTTTATTTATAACTACTATTGGTTTAAGTCCAAGCTCTAAAGACTTTTTTAATACGAATCTTGTTTGAGGCATTGGCCCTTCTACAGCATCAACTAAAAGAAGAACAGAATCAATAGCACGAAGTACACGCTCTACTTCAGAACCGAAATCCGCGTGCCCTGGGGTATCAACGATATTTATCTTCGTATCTTTATAATAGATTGAAGTGTTTTTTGAGTAAATAGTAATACCACGCTCTTTTTCAAGATCGTTTGAGTCCATAGAAACATTTTCGTCAATGCCTCCATTTTGTTTCATTAATGCATCAGTAAGAGTTGTCTTACCATGGTCCACGTGCGCTATGATTGCTATATTCCTAATATCCATATTTCTTTAATTAATTTTATTATTAAACAAAAAAAGCCGACAGGCTTTGAATAAATAATAGCACACAAAATTTTATAAGGCAAATAAAATTATTGCCCTTTCCACCGAAATGAAAAAGGCAATTTTGTGACTGTGCTCATGTGAGCACAGTATTACTCTAAGGCCCAGACTATCAGACCTACGATTATTGTAGCGAGAACACATCCCGCCAAAAGAACTTTAATTTTCATGACTAATACGGTTTGATTAGAAATACAATAGCACTTTTTTATCCACAAGTCAAGCACAAAAGTGACTAAAAGCTATATAATATAGAAAAAGATGCAAAAAAATGACTTTTATGCTATTTTAACAAGTATGCGTCGGTGGTAGAGTGGTCAATTACAACAGACTGTAAATCTGTCGCCTCCGGGCTACGAAGGTTCGAATCCTTCCCGACGCACCAAACAAATCCCGAAAGGGATTTTTGTTTTGGGCAAAGGAGCGAGCCAACTGCTTGGCTCGTGGGAAGGGTTCGAACGACGGAATATAAATTTTCAGTAGAAAATTTTATGAGTCGGTGCCCAGACAAATTTTTGCGACGGCAAAAATTTAGTCGAGGGAGAAATTCCTTCCCGACGCACAATTTTTTTAAACTTGGTATAATCATACATATGAGTAAAGATGAACACCAAAAGATTCAACACTTACGCGATTTGCAAAACAACTATCGTACCCAATTTTCTATACTTAAAAAGGCTAAAGAAAATTTACTAAAACTATTTAGAAAAAAATTGGAAGAGAAAAAAATAGAAGAGATAAAAAATAGTCTTTAAATTAACTTTATGAGCCCAGAAGACAATAAACAAGAATCAGACAAGGAAAAACTTAAAGAAACAGAACCAGTTCTTGAAAAACAAGAATCTTTTGAAGATATATCTAAGTCCTTAGAAAGGGAGATCGAGAGTAACTCAGAAAATTTTTCAAAGCAAGATGAAAAAGTGAGTAGTATAGAGCAAACAGTTAATTTATCTAACCCTAACTCTATTAGTGAGGTTAAAGCAAAATTAAATCTTGAAGAAAATCTAAATCATTTAAATAATCAAGCAGAAGAATTAACAAAAAGAACCAAACAGTCAATAGAGTGGCTTAAATTAGATGACCCTAAGTTTGATGAGAATAGTTTTTATAGAGTAGTAGATGAAAAGGGATTTAAGGATTATCAGGATAATCAAATAGTTCGTAGTTCTCCGACAGGCACAGACTCTCATGTGGTAAAAAATTTTGATATAGGACATAGGCCGACTTCTTTTCCATCTTTTGCCAAAGGTGAACCAAATCTTTCTTATGCAAAAGAAGGTGAACAAAATTATATATTTGAGTCAAATATTCCAATGTACAGGAGTGGCGAAAAAAATCCTGTAACAGAAATGGATATTAAAGGTAGACATTGGGCTTATAGACCAATTGACCAAGAAACTGGTGAAGTTATAAAAGAAATGACACCAGAAATGATTAAAGATGTTTATAAGGTTGATAAAGAAGGAAATTTATATATCCAGAAAAAAGAAAGCGCATCGCTTGATCCTAAAAAAGAAAATTATAATGTAGAACTGGATCCGCTTTTTAAAGAACAATTCGAAAAAGAATCCTATTTCAGACTAAAAACTTACGATAAGAAATTTTTTGATCAAAATTATTCTGGTATCTCTGAAAGAGGTTATCTACTCGATTTAGATGGTAAAGAAACAGCAAGTTTACCGTCTCAGAATATTGCTGGCAAGACAGGAGATTTGAAATACTCTGAATTTGTTGAAATAGAAAAACAAAAATTTTTTCACAATCACCCAGAGTTGTTGAAAAAACATACCCAAACCCTAAAAAAGCAAGAAGAAATGGAGAAAAGTAAGATTTACGAAAATCCCGGAGATGACCCAGCATTACGAGATCTTAGTGATAATGTTGATAAAATGATGAAATATAAGAATAGCCCCAGAGCTTCAGTGGTGTATTCTTATTTAGAAGATTTTGCTAAAAAAAATCCTGAGAAGTTACAAGCTTACTTAAGATATGGACACGAGCAATATAAAAATCCTAACGCTTATCAACCAATTTGGTATGAACAACTACAACATGTAAGTAAAATGATTGAGCTTGAGTCAGCAAAAAAAGATAAAGAAGGAAATGAAAATATGGGAGAAGATACACGTGATAACCTGACTCCAGAAGAAAAATTTAAAGAATATGTAGAAGATCTACAATTAAAACCTGAAGATTTTCAAAAAACCATATTAGATGTTGGCGCAGGTGATGCTAGTTTCGCAAAATGGGCTAAAGATCATGAAGTGAGTTCCGATATATACAGCTTAGAACCATCTGATGAAATACCAGAAGGCGATAAAAATTTAAAAGGAAATGCAGAACAAATTCCTCTATCAGATGAGAGTATCGACTTAGTTGTCTCCGTTGCGGCCCTACCTAATATTTACCTTGGAGAAAAAGACCCTGAAAAAAAAGTTAGCCAAAGTTTTTCTGAAATGTTGCGTGTACTAAAAAGTAAGGGGGAAATTAGGTTGACTCGTGTTTTAATGGGAACTAAATATGAATCTCAAAGAAAACTAACTACTGCCGTGGAAAAATCTTTAAAAGAACTACAAGAAAAATACAATATAAAAGTTAAAAAAATACGTACTCCAGAAAATGATACTTATGAATATGACAAAAAAAATAACAAGAAAAGAATCCTTGCTGAAAGTTTCTTAATTATTCTACAAAAATAAGACTAACTATTGTATAATATAACTATGAAAAAATATCATTGGTTTTTGATTTTTTTATTCCTTATTGTTTGGGTTTGGGCAGCTATCAATCCGGTCTTTCCTAGTGATTGGTTATTAGAAAATTATCTTGTATTTCTTTTTGTTCCAATTATTTTAATTGTGGGATATTACTTTAAACTTTCAAAGCTATCCTATACACTCATCACACTTTTTTTAATTCTTCATGTTATAGGCTCACATTATACTTACGAACATGTTCCTTTTGGTTACACTCTTCAAGATTGGTTTAGTGAAAGTCGCAATATGTATGACAGATTAGTTCACTTCTTATGTGGTTTTCTTTTATTTTATCCAATTCGAGAAATATTCATGAGACTAGCAAAAGTAAAAGGGTTGTGGGCATATATTTTACCCATAGACATGCTTGGTTCTTTCTCTTTAATTTATGAAATAATAGAATGGCAAGCAGCTAAAAGAGTTGACCCAGCAGCAGGTCTTGCATTTTTAGGAAGTCAGGGAGATATTTGGGATGCACAAAAAGATATGTTCTTAGCTCTCATCGGAGCATGTATTGCCGCGTTAATAATCTTTGTCATAAATATGATTTACAAAAAAGATTTCTGGCAAGATATGAAAAGTAGTTTAAGGATATCAAAAGATGATCACGAACTAGGAGAGGAAGAATTAAAAAGAATGATGCATTAAAAATTTTATAAAAAAATGGCATCCTGAATGGATGCCCGTTTTGGTGAATGATTCTTTCATTTTCAATATACATGACCAGCAGTTAGCCCTATATGTGTTTCTCCCACATAAATGGCATTCATGGCTCTGTGTATTTGGAAAGTTATACTATCGTTGTGATATGGAGGTAAATCGTATTCCAGACCTTTGTATGAAATACCTACCACTGGAGTATTTGTGCAGGCTGTCCCACTTACAAATACCTCAGTAATATCTTTGTCTAAAATAGCATGTCTAACCTCCTGTACAAAAACCTTGCGTTCTTCTACTTGTAATCCAAGGTCCGGAGCTACAACCTCTAAGATGGTCCTTCTTGTTACACCATTTAATATGGTGCCTTCATCTAATGAAGGTGTAACTATTTTACCATTCCAAATAAAGTATAAGTTTGTACTTCCACATTCTTCGAAATAAAGATGGGAGGAAGCATCAGTAAAAGCTACGTGCTTATAACCTTTTTTCTGTGCGTCAATTACAACCTTAGCACCCGCAGCATAGTTTCCAGCGGTTTTTGCTGTGGCGACACCACCTTTAGCTGCCCTACTTTTCTCAGTTTCAATCATGAGCTTAACTTCTCCGTAAGGATTGATTAAAAGTGGGGCTGTAAATAATGCAAAATGGAATTCTTCAGACATAACAGGTCCAAGTTTATTCGTAGCGTTACAAATAATTGGTCTGAGGTAAAGACACTGCCCGCCTTTAAAGTCAACATTCAAGGATTTTTTTGCATCTCCTGAAAGTAACATCTCAAGTGATTTAAAAAATAATTCTTGAGATAAAGCTGGTAAAGCCATCCTGTCTAAGGACTGACTAAACCTATCGAAGTGAGTTAATGCTCTAAAAACTCT
>JAUPWJ010000034.1 GCA_030916575.1 Patescibacteria group bacterium
AGTATTGCGAGGAAGTTGGATGGGAAATGAAAACTTTTTTGTAGATAAAATATCTCAAAAACTAGCAACAATAAACACTCCAAAAGAAACAAGACAAGAAAAAATTATTACAAATGTTCATACTATTTTATATTGGATAAATAAAAATGATATTTTAGGTGCACAACCTTCAAATCCACAAAGTGATTCACAATTTAACAATTGGGAAGTTCCAATACAAGACTGGTGGGAAAAAAATAAATACAAATATCCGATTATTACAACAAATCAAATACCTAAAGAGGAAGATGATATTCACACAGAAACATTAAAGCCTAGTATAAATATACTAGAACCAAATGAAGTATCTTATTACCCAATTGATCAAAAAATAAATCTACAAATATCAAATAGTGGCCCCATCCCATTAAAAAAAATAGATATTTTTATTAATGACATTTATATGGATTCCTTAGAATATCCTTTTAACTTCTCTTTTATACCTAATGAAATAGAAGGTATCTTAAGTCAAAATAAGATAACAATTATAGGTTATGACACGGCTTACAATAGAGGTGAAAGTACTAGTTTTTTTAATGTAGAATAAATTACTTAAAATCCTTCGGTGCTTTACTTCCTAAAGCTAATTCTAGCTCTTGTAAAATTTTATCCCTTTTTATGAGAATTTCGTTTTTATAAATGGGTTTTATATTTAAATATAAATCTTTGTTTTTTTTTTTTATATCTTCTTTTTCTATCTTAAGATTTAAATTTTTATATAAAATATCTATAATTACTTGTTTTTTAATTTCACTAGAAACAAGGAGTTTTTCAAAAGAAATTAATAAGTCTTTTATTTCTATCATACTATCTATTCATAGGCATGATAAGATAAGTAAAAGATGTGTCTGATACAGGAGAAACTATTATTGGCTTATTTGAGTCATTTAGTTTTATAGACAAACTATCAGTTGTAATTGATTGGAAGCAGTCTAAAAAGTACTTATAATTAAAACCTAATTCCACATCTTCCCCACTTAGTACAGCATCTAAGTATGTTTTATTTTCACCAACATCATTATTTGAAGATGATAATTCAAAAACCTTTTCTTTAGTTTTAATTGATAAATTAAGTTGATTAAATTTATCTGAAAAAATATTTGATAATTTTAAAGCATTTAATAAATCTTGTTTTAATACCACTGCCTCTGTTTTTTTATCTTTTGGTATTATTTGACGGTAGTCTGGGAATACTCCATCTATGATTCTTGAGGTTAAATAAATATTATTACAGGAAAATGATATCTGATTTTTATTAAAACAAATTTTTATATTTTCATTTAAGTCTCCAAAAATTCTTAAAATTTCAGCTATATTTTTATAAGGTATTAATAATCCTTTTATTTCAGGAATGCCTTTTACTTTTATTTTCTTTTCAGCTAATCTAAAAGAGTCAGTAGATACAAAAACTAAATTATCTTCATTTGTATATAAAAATACACTTGAAATTTCGGGTTTAATGTCGGATGGTGAAGAACTATAATAAACTGATTTAATACCATTAACTAACTTTTTAGATTCAATTTCAAAATTAATCCCAGAAACTGCCGGTATAGTAGGAAAATCATCATGTGTTTGACCTTTTACTTTAATTTTACTTTTCTTGGTTTTAATAAGTAAGTTTCCATCTATTTCTTCAAGAGTAATATTTTCAGTATCAAAAAAGTTTGAAAAAATATTTGCAACAACACTTCCTGATATAGCTACAATACCTTCTTTCTCAACTTTAGCTGGGATTTCTATCTCAATACCTAAACTTAAATTAATAGCTCTTAATTTTAGAGATTTACCAGAAGCAATAAATAAAATAGATCCTAATATTGGTAGTGTTAAATTTTTACCAGTAATTCTTTCAACTTGAGAGATTGCTGTTTTTAGTTTTTCACTTCCGCATTCTATTTTCATATGTTTATATTTTATATATTTAATTTATTAATACTATTAGCTCTGTGGATATGTGTATAAGTTGTTTTTGTTTTTATTCTTAAAGCTATTTTGTTTTATGTTTATTAACATTATGTTTAATTAATTTTATATTATCTTAATTACTTTTTATTCTTTATATTATCTTAATTACTTTTCCTTTTTTTATTAACATTTATTTTTTACTTTTATATAGTTATTAACTTTTTATCAACTATATTTACACCACTATTTAAACATAATTCTTATTGCTTCTAATTCTTGTAAAAGTTGCGAATCATTTTTTAAGTCAGTTTTTATTTTTAAATATGAGTGTATTACTGTGGTATGATCTTTACCCCCTAGTTTTTGCCCAATTAATGGATATGAAACATTAAAATCTTCTCGTAATATATACATAACCATTTGTCTAGCCTTAACTATTTCTTTTCTGCGAGTTTTTTCATAAATAGATGATTCTTCTAAATTATAATAATCACTTACTAATTTTACA
This sequence comes from Patescibacteria group bacterium, assembly GCA_030916575.1. Taxonomy (GTDB): domain Bacteria; phylum Patescibacteriota; class Minisyncoccia; order Phycocordibacterales; family UBA9973; genus UBA9973. The sequence goes on from JAUPWJ010000034.1 coordinate 2,456, forward strand.
ACATCTTTTATAGCCACATTTTTCTTTGGTTTAATATTATTTTTTAATATATTTTTTACTTCAGAAAGAGAAAGAGGCTTATTTTTCAAGCGATATTGGCATACTATAATATTTAAACTACCCTCTAATTCGCGTATATTTCCTCTTATAATAGAAGCCACGTATTCAATAATTTCAGGCTCTAATTCTATTCCCTGTTCTTGAAGTTTAACTTTTAAGATAGCTAGTCTAGACTCATATTCTGGTTCAGAAACATCTACAATCATCCCGGCAGCAAATCTAGACTTTAGTCTATCAGCTAGCTCTGGTATGAAATTTGGGTGTTTGTCTGAAGAAAAAACGATTTGTTTATTGTTTTCATAAAATGTATTGAATGTATGAAAAAGTTCTTCTTGAATTTTTTCCATTTTTCCAATGAATTGAATATCATCTATGATTAGTAAATCATACTTTCTATATTTTTCTTTAAAAGTATTTGCTCTATTCCCTTGCAAAGAGTTTATAAAGTCAGTAGCAAACTTCTCTAAAGTTATATAATGCACTTTTTTATTAGAATCTTTTTCTTTTATTGCATTACCAACTGCTTGAAGTAAGTGAGTCTTTCCTAAGCCTGTGTTCCCATATACAAAGAATGGATTATATTTCGTCCCAGGAGACTCTATAATCGCTTGAGAAGCCGCATAAGCTAGCTCATTGAAAGTTCCTACTATAAAAGAGTCAAAACGATATCTAGGGTTTAAATTATCATCAGGATTAACGTATAAATCCTTTAATGGTAACTCTTTATTTACATAAACTTCAGCACTTTTTTGATTTTCTTGTTTATTAACTTCTATTTTAGTAATGATATACTCCACTCCCCTCATATTTTCGTATGCATCAGCAATAGTCTTAGAGATAAGTTTGTGGTATTTGTTTTGAAGCCAGTCTCTTACGAACTCATTTGGAACACCAACATAAATAATGCCAGTATCTTCCTTTACTATTGAGGTATTTTTAAACCAAGTACTAAAGTTTGCTTTTGATAAGCCTGATTCGATTTCAACCAGACAGTTTTCCCACAGTTTTTTTATATCCATTAGGTTCGATTATACTACTTTATGTCTTAAATCAAACTTTTAAAAACTTATTAACTCTGTTGATAAGGTGTGAATAACAGAATAGGTGTTAGGCCCTAGGATGTTTGGTGTTAGTTTTTTATTGCATCTTTACTAAAGCCTAAGGCCTAGTTGCCAAAAGCCTGTTTTTAGTATAGTATCTAAATATGTCATTTACATATAAACCTAAAAAACGAAAAAGAGCTAAATCACACGGCTTTTTAGTTCGTTCTAGAACAAAAGGTGGTAAAAAAGTGCTAAAAAGAAGGCTACAAAAGGGACGCAAGAAGCTTTCTGTTTAGTTTTTTATGTTATCTAAAAAAAATAGGCTAAACAAGGCTACCGTAGACCAAATATTTAAAACTGGTCGTTTTCTTAATTCTCCAAACTTAACTTTTAAGTATATTTTGATTAAAGATCAAAAAAACCCTACTTTTTCGTTCATTACACCTAAAACAAGCTCTAAAAGTGCTGTAAAACGCAATCTCTTACGAAGAAGAGGTTATGCTGTCTTAAAAAACAAAATATCTTCCCTACCCCTCAATACTACTGGTGTATTTCTTTTTGATAAAAAAAGTTTAGCCCTTTTTGGTGGTTTAAAAAAGAAAAATTATAATCCAAGTCTAAATTTAGAAACAGAAATAGATATTATTTTAAATAAGTTAAAGAAATAGGTGAAAAAATTTATAATATATTTAATACATATATATCAAAAAACCCTATCCCCTGATCATGGTTTTTTAAAGAAAATAGGACTCACTACCAAACAAGTCTGTGTTTTTTACCCAACTTGTTCAGAGTATATGGAGCAAGCGGTAGAGAAATATGGAGCAATAAAAGGTTTTTGGCTTGGTACAAGAAGAATTCTACGCTGTCATCCGTGGCAGAAAAATCACTTTGATCCTCTAGCTTAGATTAACTGTTTATTCCAAAGCTCATTAAACCTTCCTTTTTTACTCATTAATTCATCAAAAGAACCTTGTTCTTTGATTTTTCCGTCTTCAAAAACTATTATTTTATCCATTTCTTTAATTGTGGTAAGGCGGTGAGCTATTACGATAGCTGTGACCCCCTTAAAGAATTTTTTCAAAGAGTCTTGTATTTTTTCTTCCGATTCTAAGTCTAAATGAGAAGTGGCTTCGTCTAGTAGTAGTATTTCAGGTTCTTTATATATAGCACGAGCAATACCAAGGCGTTGGCGTTCACCACCAGAGAGTTTTACACCCTTCTCCCCTATCACTGTGTTGATTCCATTTTGTAATTTATGAATAAAGTCTTTGACATGACTTACTACAATAGCTTTTTCTATGATTTTTTCATCTGGCTTTTTGTTTATATCAGAAATTATTATATTTTCCTTTAATGAAAAATTAAAGACCTCAGTGTCTTGTAAAACAATCGAGACTTTTTTATAAAAACTCTCTCTTTTAATATCAATAATATTTACATTATCTATCTTTATATTTCCTTCGTAATCGTCGCGTTCTTTTATTAATAGTTTAAATAAAGTTGACTTACCTGCACCAGAGAGTCCAACAATTCCAATTTTTTCTCCACGCTTCACATTAAATGATACATTTTTTAAGGCTACATTTTCTCCGTAATAAAAAGTTAAATCATTTACAGATAAATTAGACCAAGTTTTAGGAAATTCTTGTGTTCCTTTGTCTTCGGCCATATCTTTTCCAATTAAATCATACATTCTTGCTATAGACTGTCTTGCCACAACCATATCTTGGCTTATATCTGTTAACTCACGTACAATTTCCCAAATTTTGTCAAAATAACTAATAAATAGAACAATAAATCCTACCTCATACCTCCCATTAATTACAGAATACGCAAGAAATAAGATAGTAAAAACTTTAAAAACCTGAGAGAAAGTTGCCATAAAATGTGTTCTGAATTGAAAAGCAAAGATTCTTTTTCTAGCAACACCTAACATTGAACTTATATAAACATTTACTTTTTCTATAATTTTTTTACCAATATTTAGTACCCGAATAGTTCGGATATGATTTACAGTTTCAAAAACTTGCCCACTTAGTAAGTCTTCCTGAACATTAAACTCATGAGCAGCCGCGATACATTTTTTTTGTAAATACTTAGAAATTGTAAAATATACAATGATGAACATTCCTGTCGCTAGTCCTATTTGAGGATTAAGTTTATAAAGAATAAAAGGCATTCCAATAAAAGAAACAATTGTTTCTATATAGTTATTTACAAAAGCATATAGAACATCTTTATAACCCAAAGAACCTCTTTCTATTCTTTTAATTTTTACACCAGAACCTTCTTTTTCGTGCCACGCACTATCTTTGGCAATCAAGATACTTAACATTTTTTTCTCAGTACTTAACCAAATAAACTGTGCCAAGTTGTAAATATTTTTTTTAGCAAAGTATAAACATGTATATCTTAAAATGTAAGCTAAAATACAAAGAAAAATTATTACTAATACATTTTGAGTTGTGGCTGTCTTGCTGGTTAGTTTTGTTATAAGTAAAGCTATTCCGTAAGCAGGATAAAGCTGAGCTGTGTCACCCAAAATTCTTAAAATAGTTCCATAGATAAGGTTTTCTTTCTTATTTCCTGATTTTTGCCAAATATCCTTTATCAAATTTTTCAAAGGATATGGAACTCCCCTATCTTTAGGATCAGATATTTTCATCGATAAATTATATCATATTTGGATTTTTGGGTTTTTTCGTATAGAATAAGAAAATGCTTACTAATATTTGGAATACTTTTTTATATGAGCCTTTACTCAATGCTTTAGCCTTTTTAGTCTCTGTCGTTCCTGGTGGAGATGTTGGTTTGGCTGTTATTTTACTTACTCTTTTAGTAAAAATAGTCCTCTTCCCTCTTTCTCAGCGTTCAATTGAAAGTCAGAAGAAAATGAATCTTCTAGCTCCAGAAATAAAGAAGATAAAAGATAGTGGAGCTTCTAAAGAAGAACAAGCTAAACTCACTTTTGAATTGTATAAAAAACACAAAACCAATCCTTTTTCTGGTTGTTTGTTGATTTTAATTCAAATACCTATTATCTTTGCTTTGTATTATGTATTTTTGAAAGGTTTAAACTTTGAGAGTGGTTTACTCTATTCCTTCATAAAAGCTCCAGAGAATGTAAACATGCTTTTCTTGGGAGTTTTAGATTTAACTCAAAAAAGTCTGCTTCTAGCAGTGCTTGCAGGTATATCTCAATTCTTTCAAGCGTATTACATGCCAAAACCAGCTCCCTCTACCGGAGACGGAAAGAGTTTTCAAGAGAGTTTTGCTAAGAGTATGCATGTGCAGATGAAATATGTCTTCCCTTTCATTGTCGCCTTTATCGCTTACAGTGTTTCCGGAGCTATTGCATTATATTGGGTAACAAGTAATATATTTGCTGTAGGACAACAAATATATTCTGCTAGGAAAAAGAATGTTGTATTATAGATAATTTATATGAATAAAGGTGAAATAACCAACTTAATAAAGGAACTTATTGAAAAAATAGCTGACTTAACAAATGAAGTAGCTGTATTTGATGAGGAACACAAGGACGGCACTGTTACCACTTGGTTTAAAGTCGAAGTGAAAGATCCACATGTATATATAGGACGTGATGGTGAGGCATTAATGGCTCTTAATCACCTTGCGAGACGAATAGTTGAATCTAAAATACCGAGAGAAGGAGACGAGAAAAATAACTTTTCTTTTCTAATAGACATCAATGGACACCAAAAAAAGAAAATAGAAGGATTGCATGCTATGGCACATATGATGGCAGAACGCGCTCGTTATTTTAAATCAAATATGGAAATTGACCCAATGGGGGCTTTTGAAAGACGTATTGTTCACGAATTTCTTTCCGGTGCTAATGACTTAAAGACAGAATCTGAAGGTGTAGGCCCATCTCGTAGAGTGGTTATAAAATATATTGGAGGAATTTAGTTTTTAAATTACTTCAAATCTAACTTCCACAGATAAGAATCTCTTTTATTCATAAAGAATAGGTAGTTTTCACTTTCATCCAGTGTAGGTTTTATGCCATCTACAATTTCTGTACCTTTAGAGGTTCTAGGATCTAGGATTAATGTTTCTGCTAAGTTGTTAATATTTACTTTCCATATTTGGTCAAAGAATGTTATTTCTCCTTGATACCAAGCATCAGGATAAGTGAACTTATCTAAAAAGTCCGGTACAAAACAATAAAGGCCGTCGCTTTGTTTATTCCAAACACATTTTTCCGGAAGGGTTTTAATTTTTAGCCCTACAGACTCCCTCGTCTCAATATTTAGTATATTTAAAGATAAGTCACTATTACTATATAAAACAAATTTACCATTTGGACTTGTAAGCGTGGTCAAACCGTTTATTCCACCTATAATTCTTGCCCAGTTTTTTTTCTCTGGGTCAATTGCGTACATATACCCTGGAGCAAGGCCAGAAGCTTTCGTCGTTAGAGTTATCATGTTTTGATTTGGCCAAGAAGATAGCCATTCTGTGAAAGGAGATTTGAAAACTTGTATTTTTTGGGCACCTAGTGGCGTAGACACAGTCCCCACTACACTGTCTTTTGTTTTTGATAAGTAGAAAATCTTTGAAGTGTCTGGTGACACACTTATGTCTATTATGTTTTCAGGTAAAAAAGACCCCGTCACTTCATTTGTACTTGTGTCTCCTCCCAATGTGTCATTTGGTATAGAGCCAGCAAAACTAGATATCGTTTCACCGTCACTCTTTAAGTATCTCATAATTACAGAAGCACCATTGTCTCCCCAAAAGGAATCATGTGCATTTGGTAAAATTTCCTTTGATAATTTTCTCCTATTTATTTCATCTAAAAATGTTTGTGAAATTGTTCCAGTACTTTTATCTGCGTATTTTATTATCGGGACAACTTCAGTTGGAGGAGCAGTAAATACTTCTTCTACTATTGGGGTAGTTTCAGGGTTTGGGTTGAATACAGGTACAACTACTGGTATTTCTACAAATCTTTCTTTCATGAAAACACCGAAACCACTTACAGGTGCCTCAGATATTTTTGTAAGTATTAATTTTTTACTTACTGACTCAGTATTTCCATTATTTGAAACATCGCTTACTGTACCTTCTTCATTGATATTTGTATTTTTCTTACCAAATGGTAAGAAGTCTTTAAAGAAGTTTGTGCCCTCTTCCACTTTCCCCTCTTCGCTCGGGGACTTTTTAGAACTAAGAGACACCAAAACAGCTAAAAGTATTATTACGATAAGTATTATTAATAATTTAAAATTTCTTATAGACATAAATTTATTCTTGGGCGTGCCAATGCTTAGTAATAGTACCGTCCGCGTTCTCTTTACTTTCTAAAGTGAAAACAACTCCTCTGTCACGATATCTTGGCTCTCCTTTTGAATTATTCCCTAAGAACTTTTGGGCTTTTAGGTATGAATTTAAGGGTTCGTTATATCTTAAATCAACTGTAGAGCTTCCCGGTTTGTGATTAGTAGTTCTTGAGTGTGCCCAGCATTCTGTTCCTCCAGTAACCGTTATTCCGTCACAACTATATGTCAATTGAATTCCCCCGTCTAGATGTGCCATACGCCAAAGACCACAACCTCTCTCAACTTTTTTAATAATAGATAAATCTAGTCCTCGGGTTGATGTACAGCCGAGTTGACCCACTGTTTGGCATTCACCATTATTTACACCAACTCCAGAAGGAAGTTCTTTTTTTACAGCTATTTTATCGTCCCAGTTTATATTAGCTACGTAAGATGGATCAGTGCAATATCTACCGTCAACTGCATCATGGGGCACATCAGGATTTTCTGTAATATATATTTTTGCTTCTTCTATATGAAAACAAAGGTTCAGCAGGTTTGGGTTAATTGTATTTAAAATTAAGTATGCGGCCAGTGCTAGAAGTAGTCCTAATACTGCTTGTGTTATTTTGTGTTTTCCACTTTCTTTAGCAGAAGCAAGTTCGTTGGTCATGTATTCTAGGCCACCTATTATTATCATAAGCATTGCAAGCACAGCAGCGATACCCATGAAGATACTTATCATTAAGTTCATGTATCTTCCAAAAGGGCACTTTCCGTCTTTTACGTCAAAAGTAGTAAATTCCCCAATAGGTGCAAGAAGTGTATATGTTGTATCTGATGTAATTATATTTTGATCTTGACCTGCGGGTGAATTAGGGAGAGGTGTGTCGCTATCAGGTGAGTCAATTGTGTTATAACAAATATTATTTATCATAGTTTGTCCTGGTGGACAAACTAAAATTAATTGAGCCCAAGCTTGATTTAAAAATAAAGAAGAAAAAAATATTATCACCATAGATACTATAGATATATGAAACAATAATTTTATTTTTTTATAATATTTTTTCATATTAAAAGTCAATTTCCATTTCTTTTTCTACTCCAGTGAATAAAGCTTTTGTGTTATTTACTATAAGTTTAAGATTAGCTGTTCCTTTCTGACTTGTGACTGTCTTTAAATTAATTTGGTTTCTAGGTTCCTCTGTTGCAGTTTTTTGGTCGTTTATATACCAATCAAAAGCTAAGTCCTTAGAGTTTAGTTTTTTAGGAGAGATAAAATAAGGTATTGCCACTATTATTGAACCTTCCTTTTTAATTTTAAACTCCCCTTCCTCTAGTGTGGTGTCTAGTTTTGTGCCTAAGATTGGGTCTTTTTCATAAAAAAGTATTTTAGGTTTTGTGGTTCCTAGAGTTAAATTCCCCTCAGTATTAATATCTCCAGAAAGGTTAGAAATTTTAACGTTTATTCCGTTACCTCTTTCCAAATAGCTATTTTTAAAAGTAAAAGAATTCTTACCCCAGCCAGAAGAGTTTGATTGTCCTTGCCCATCTTTTTCCCAAGTGTAAGAGAAGTTATTTGTGTTTAATGTATTGTTTACAGTATTAATATTTGGTATTGCCACTACTTTAAACATCCCCTCGCTTGGCACCATAGCTTTACCTTTGTAAAACGGGGGCACATATGAATCATACCCCTCCCAAAGCATATCCACATTTACTGGACTAATTTTTATATTTTTAACCAAATTTTGACCATCTATTGTTTCTATCATTGCTGTCAAATCAATATTTGTAAGATTTTTTGTATCAAAAGAAAAAGTATGTTTACCTACACCCCCGCTACTCCTCTCTCCATTTACTAGCCATGATATGTAAGCCTTATTTACGTCTGTAACATAAGAAGAAAGTTTGGCTGTGACATTTTGATTTGGAATAGGGTTTTCAGGAGAGATTTCTAATACAATATCAGTACTTCTGACTTGAGCATTTAAAGAGTATCCCCATAAGGTAATTATAAGTATTAAAATTAAAATTGAATATTTTCTGAACATTATATTAATTGTATCATTTACTTGGCGCACTTTCTATTTGATTTAACTCAGCCTTTGCTTTTTTAATAGATAGTATCTGAGAAGGGTCTGAGGTTATGATCTGGTCTTCTGTATATGAAGAAACAACTTTTATGGCCACATGTTTTAATCCTGCAAAGAATATACCCTCTCCTACTCCAGATTCAAGAAGTAAATACTTTTCTTCGTCTGTTAAGTTGAAAGTCTTTTGCAAGACTTCTATTGTAGACGGCGATTGTTTTAAAAGAAGCTGAATGGAAGAGTTGGTGACGATAGGCACTCCATAAGGAGACTTCATGAAGTCTGCGGCATCTTGAGTAATAGTAGCTAGTCCTAAGTAGTATTTTCTACCTCGCTTTGCCATAGAGTATAAGAATGAAGCAGTGTCTTCTGATTTCATCATCCACCAAGCCTCGTCCACCACAAGAAGTCTCTTTTTTAAATTTTTACGAATAGTATTCCAGATAAAGTGAGTGACAATATACATAGCTACCGGTTTCAATTCATCTTCCATGTCTCGGACAGAAAAGACTACGAATTTTTTATTGATGTCTACATTTGAAGGGCGGTTTATAAATGTTGCCCAAGAGCCTCTAGTATATTTCACAAGTCTTTGAACAATAGAGTCAGACCCTTCCATACCACCTAAGACCATTTCAAAGTCAGAAAGTAACGGAGGTTCAATGTTTGTAAAGTCTGATTTCGCAGTGATGTCTTTAATAGCGTAAGTTTCAGATATGGCACGGTCTACTATAGAGTCCTCTTCTGGTGTAAGACCTCCTAGCATAAGTCTAAATAAGCCAACCAAGTTTATGGTATTGGAACGAAGTACGTCTTCTGCTGTTTCGTCCTCTCGTGGTACAGGCAAGTCAAAAGGATTTATATGGTGGTCTGAAGATAAAGATATGTTGAAATATCTTCCCCCGACAGCTTCTGCTAAGTATTCATACTCTCGCTCTGGGTCTATGACTATGACGTCAATATCAAACATCAAAGAACGCAATATTTCTAGTTTTGTGGCATAACTTTTACCAGAACCAGATTTTGCGAAAGTTACAGAGTTATAGTTTTCAAGTGAGAATCTATCAAAAAGTATAAGACTTGAGTTGTGTCTGTTTATACCGTAGAGTATTCCCTTCTCAGATGTTAAGTCAAAAGATACGAAAGGAAAAATACTGGAAAGCGGCTCAGAATTTAATTTTTGGTGCACACTCAATAAGTCATTACCTATCGGTATGACACTTTTAAATCCATCTTCTTGTTGGAAGAGTGCTGGTTTGATATAAATTAACTTTGATTCCAACATAGATTTTATTTCATTTTCTACCTTGAAAAGCTCTAAGTCGTTTTCAGCGTATACTGTGATGTATAGACCTACATCAAACATTTTTTCTTGAGCTTGGATTAAATTATCTCTCAGTCCTTCCAAATCTTGATAGGCAGTGTCTAGCATAGGGTCTCTAACCATGCCTTTACCTTCACGCACATTTATCTGACTTTGAACTTCAGCAACCTTTTTTTGAAATTGGCGAAGAGCCAAAGATGTATCTATCGGGTGGACAAATATTGAGACATCAAAAATTTTATCTAAATTTATAATTGGAGAGAACCAATTGTCACTCAAAAATCTAGGATAAGAAATTATAAAAAAAGTACGAGCTATTTTATCTCCTAAGTCTAGGGATTTCGGTCCAATTTTTAAAGCAGAAGGTGCTATGACGTCTTGAAGCTCTAGATTTGCAGATTCATAGATTTGTTCTGGTAATATGGTTAAAACTGAAGCCGTTGCCTCTTTGTCATTTTTCTTTTTTCCAAATAATGTATCTAATATACTCATATATTTTACGCACTCGTAGCTTCTAATTGTATTTTACCTTCTGATTCTCCAGGGTTAAATACTTTATAGAAAACTTCTATCACTTCCTCACTGCCTAATTGTACTGATTTTATACCACACCTATTTAACCCTTGTTGGACTACACTTATTCGCTCTTCTAATTGTGACCTCTTTTCTTCAAAATCCATTTGCTCTTCTATTTTCATTTCTGTTTTATTTCTTTTTGAAAAGAAGTTGTCTAAGAGCTTCGAGTCTGATTTCAGTGCATTATGTGTATAAGGCACTACGACAAAAAAACTTTTCGTCATTATACTTACTGTTTCAGTAAAATTTTTAATAAATTCTATATATTCTTTTGTTTGTAATTTTAACAATGGTTCATTTTGAACTTTCATTCTGTTTTCTAAAAGTAATAAGTATGGGCGTATGTCTAGTTTTCTAGATTGAACACACATTTGGATTGGAAAATCTAAAGTGTTTAAAAAAGCTTGAAATTGAAGTATGGTTGCCTTTTGTTCGTCTTCTGATTTTAAAGATAAGTTTATTGAATTTGCTAATACTATTGCACGGAGCCCTCCGTCTTTTAATACCAAAACACCATCACGGACTTCCTTGATAGGTATGAACTCTTGAGTTGGTTTTGCATTTACGGCCATAATTTTATTTCTCTAATTCTTCTTTTTTTAAATCTAATACATCCAAACTCCAAGCTAAGTCTCTTAATTTACTTTCTCCCAAGTGATGCATATTGTGTTTTTTTATAATTTCCTCTTCCTCTTCCTTTTCTTTTTTTTCAATTTCTTTTGCTTTGGGATTTATTTTAATTTTTCTTCTTTTCCAAAGATACAACTTGTCTTGCACAGCGTATTTTAATGCAGATTCTAGCATGTCGACTAGTGGCTTGTTGTTTGGTCTGTAGAAAGTAAGTGCCAATGAAAATGCCAGAATGATTAGTATTGGGATAAATCCTAATAAAAATCCGAATAATTTATAAATTATAAAACATAATCCTCCACCTCCAGCTAAATATACGAATTGGCTGAAAGTAAATGGGCCAAATATCTTATCTTCTATATCTAAAAATTGTGGAACTTTAAATTGCATATTTTTATTTAACACAAACACCCTACCCTATTTATCGTCTTCAGGATTTATTCTATATGGGTCTATGTTCGGCAATGGTGCTTTTGCAACCACTTCAATTTCTTTTTTGGATACATTATTTACAGTATAATCTGTCTTCTTACCAGGTATTTTAAACGCACCTCCTAATTTTTGAGCCAACATAGACTCTGCTGGAGCTTTCTTAATAAGATTTGGGTTTTCTATGTCTTTTATCATTTCCGCCTCACCTTCTAAATTTCTCTCACTAGTAGGGGTAATTTCTAATATATCTCTCTTTTCTTCCGTTTTATTTATTTCTATACCCATGTCTTTCAGCACGGTGTCATCATTGTTTAGTATTTTTGCTCTTATTGTCGGAGGAGCAGAAAGCTTTGTCTCTTCTATATTTTTCACCAAAAGGGCACGAACTTTTTTAAATACGAATTCGTTCATTTCATTTACAAGCATTTTCG
>JAUPWJ010000035.1 GCA_030916575.1 Patescibacteria group bacterium
TCAAGAAGACAAATGACCAATGTGAATTATCGTGGAGTTTTGACTACTTCTACTCCAGAGAAGTCACTTACTTATGGTTTCAAGCGTTCAGTTGGACGAAATAGCCAAGGACGAATCACTATGCGTCACAAAGGAGGCGGACACAAAAGACTTTTCCGTGATGTGGACTTTATGTATGACAAGAAAGATATTCCTGCGAAGATAAAAACAGTGGAATACGATCCAAACCGTTCTGCATTTATTGGTCTTGCTGTTTATAAAGATGGCGAAAAGAGATATGTAGTATTGCCGAAGTCTGTAAAAGCTGGAGACTCATTTATCGTATCCGCTACCGCACCTTTAGAAATAGGAAATAGACTTCCTTTAAAGAATATCCCAGTTGGAACATTTGTTTACAATGTTGAACTTAAGCAAGGAGGTGGAGCAAAGATTGGGCGAAGTGCCGGAATATTTGCTCAAGTTGTAGCGAATGCTGATGGAAATACAAATTTGAAAATGCCTTCAACTGAAGTACGAAAAGTAAGAGAAGAATGTTGGGCCTCTATCGGCTCTGTTTCAAATGAAGAACATCACTTAGAAAACTACGGTAAAGCAGGACGTTCACGATGGAAGGGTATAAGACCAACAGTTCGAGGTACTGCCATGAACCCAGTAGATCACCCATACGGAGGAGGTGAAGGACGACAAGGCCGAGGAACAAAGAGACCAAAGACTATGTGGGGTAAAGTTACTGGTGGACGAAAGACCAGAACTCCAAAGAAATATTCAAATGTATTTATAGTTTCAAGAAGAAAAACAGGAAAGTCTCGAAAATCTCAATAAAATTTAGAATAAAAAAACACCTTATAAAATAAGGTGTTTTTTTATGTTTATTTATGCACTTGTGTTATCTTAGTGGCAAGGTAAAATTACAGTATTAATATTTAATTATAATTTATGAGTAAAAATAAAAATTTAGCTGTTATTTTAGGAATTGTTGCTGTTGTAGTTTTGGTTGCTGTTTCTCTTTTATCATCAGCTAATATAAGAGTAATCAATGACTCAACAAAGACTTTTGATGTTATAAGTAATCCAACTACAGAGGATGAAGGCATTCAAGCTATATCCATAAGGAAGTGTAGAAGGTTAGGAGGTGTTTATATACCTCATGGTGATTATTGGGCAGGAGAGCTTCTACTTAACAATCCTGGTCCAGCATATTGTGCGATTGTTAGTAATGCTGTGGCTAATTTGCCGGACTATGTTCCTGTGAGAGCAACTACAGGTGATAATCCAGTTAACGACCCAACTTTATCTATTAGCAAGAAAAAATGTTTGAGGTTAGGAGGAGAAATTGTATATTTTGATGATTGGATAGATAAGACAAAGTGGGTCTGTATTATACGAATTGATAGTGATAATACTCGCCCAACACCCTATAGCCTTGACGCATATTATGACAACACACTCGGAATAACAGAACCTATTACAAAGGAAACTATTGCTGAGGAAGCAGCCGATTGGAAAATCTTTTTCCAGAAATACATCGTAAAATAATAAATACATATTTAGTATAAATTTAAGCTTAACTCCCAAAGAACAATCTATAAATTTTAGGTATTGGAATATTACTCTAATAATAAAGACAAAGCCCCTTGAAGGGGCTTTGTCTTTATTTGACAATATCTTTAAATTTGCTAGTATAAACGGAAGCTCATTTGGGAGCTTTTTTATTACTCAGGTCGCGCCTATAGGACGGTTGCGCGACATGACTTCGCTAAATCAATGACACGATCAATCAAAAAAGGAATAAATGTTGACGAAAGACTGCTAGGAAAAATAGCAGGTAAAAACCCTCTTCAAACCCCAATGATAAAGACTTGGAAAAGAGCTGCTGTTATCTCACCTGAGATGGTTGGCTTCACTTTTGGTGTTTATAATGGAAAAGTTCACGTTGAAGTATTGGCTACTGAGGACATGGTTGGTCACAGATTGGGAGAATTTTCACCAACAAAGAAATTCTTGAAACACGGAGGTAAAATGCAAAAAGAATTAGAAGCAAAGAAGAAGGAAGCTGAAATAACTCAAGCTAAGTCCGCGACAGCAGCTGCAGCTGATGCCAAAAAGAAATAATAATTTAAAGATATGAAAGCCTTTTTAAAAAATTACAGACAATCCCCAAGAAAAGTTCGCCTAGTGGCTGACTTAATTAAAGGCAAGAACATTGCTGATGCACTCGTATCACTAGATTTTTTAGTAAAGCGTTCAAGTACACCAGTAAAGAAACTTTTAGAATCTGCAATAGCAAATGCAGTAGCACTTGGAAATGACAAAGAGAATTTATTTATAAAAGAAATTCGAGTAGACAAAGGTATAGTTATGAAGAGAATGATGCCAAGAGCTATGGGCTCTGGTGCTAGAATCAACAAGAGAACTAGCCACATTACTTTGGTTTTGGGAGAAAAAGTAGCTAAAGTAGCAAAAGTAAAAAAGACCAAAGAAGAAAAGATTAAAAAGGTTGCAACGAAAAAAGTTGCAAGTAAGAAAGTAGCTACCGCTAAAGCGGAGCCAGTAAAAGAATAATATGTCAAAAATAGTACACCCATATGCACATAGATTAGTAATGCTAAGAGACTGGAAGTCTCGCTGGTTTGCTGATCCTAAGAAATACCGTGCGAACCTAGAAGGGGATGTTCTTATTCGTGAATATTTAGAAAAGAAATTGCGTGGTATGTATGTGTCTTCTATTGAAATCGAAAGAAATCAAAAGACGACTCGTTTTATCATAAAGACTTCTCGCCCAGGACTTATCATCGGTAGAAATGGTGAAGGTGCTACAAAGTTAAAGGAAGAAATTTTAAAGAAAATGGCTTATCTTAAACTTCCTAAGACTGAAGATTTTAAATTAGAAATTTTTGAAATTACAAATCCTGAAGCTGATGCAGCGATTGTGGCTTATATGGTAGCTGAAGGCTTAGAAAAAAGAATGCCTTATCGCCGAGTCATGAAGCAAACAATTGAGAAAGTAATGACTGCAAACGGCGTACAAGGAGCAAGAATAGTATTAGGAGGAAGGCTTGGAGGAGCAGAAATTGCTCGTGGAGAAGAATTAAAGAGAGGCTCTATCCCACTTCAGACTCTTCGCGCAGACATTGATTTTAAAAGAGAAAGAGCAACACTTTCATATGGAGTTATAGGTATTAAAGTATGGATATACAGAGGAAAGATATTTGCTGAGAAAGGCAATAAGCAAGTCAATAAATAATTTTAAAATAAAATGTTATTACCAAAAAAAGTAAAATTTAGAAAGTGGCAGACAATGAGGACAAACAAGAAGTCCATCACACCTGAAACACGAGGAACAAAATTAGCCTTCGGTTCTTTTGGTTTGAAATCAGAATCCCAAGCACGCATAACTTCCAATCAACTTGAATCTGCTAGAAAGGTTATTTCAAGAACTTTAACTAAATCTGGAAAATACTGGATAAGAGTTTTCCCTGACAGACCATATACACAAAAGGCAGCACAGATGGGAATGGGAAAAGGAAAAGGAGATCCACAAGGATATTGCGTAGATGTTGGACCAGGAAGAATTCTTTTTGAAGTAGACGGTGCTGAAGAGAAGATAGCTCGTGAGGCTCTTCGTAAGGCTGGAACAAAGCTTCCCGTAAAGACAAGAATAGTAGCGAGAGTTCACAAGCAATAATTATATGGTAAAGACAAAAAAGGACAATTTAAAAGGTGAAAGTAAGGAAGATTTAAAAAAGAAATTAGTTTCTTTACAATCTGAAGTGCAAGTATTAAAGTTTAAAGCACAAGGAGCAAAGTCCAAGAATGTAAAAGAAGAAAGTGTTTTAAGAAAACAAATTGCACGAATTTTAACAGAGTTGAATAAGAATAAATAATATGACAGTAAAAACAACAACAGAAAAGACAAAAGCTACTCTACAAGGAATTGTAGTAGGGGATAAGATGAATAAAACCGTCGTTGTTTCTGTTACTCGTTTTATAAAGCACCCTAAATACGGAAAATACTACAAAGTCAGTAAGAAATACAAG
The DNA here is from genome assembly GCA_030916575.1 of Patescibacteria group bacterium. Classification (GTDB taxonomy): domain Bacteria; phylum Patescibacteriota; class Minisyncoccia; order Phycocordibacterales; family UBA9973; genus UBA9973. Next base: position 4,039 of record JAUPWJ010000035.1, read on the forward strand.
GCACATGACGAAGAGAATAAATTCAAAATAGGTGATAAGGTATCAATCGAAGAAACAAGGCCGATTTCAAAGGATAAGAAGTTTAAGGTAGTAGTCAGTTAATTTAAAGTTGTAATTTTATGATACAAAACGAAACATTAGTAAAAATAACAGATAATGCCGGAGGTACCGTTGGAAAGGTATTCAAGATTTTAGGCTCTTCAAAAAAGAGATATGCAGAACTCGGTGAAATCGTAATCATCTCTGTTAAAATCGCAAGTCCTAGAAAAGGAGTAAAGAAGAAAGATGTGCATCAAGCTGTCGTTGTTCGTACTCGAAATGCATTCCGCCGAAAAGATGGTTCATATATTCGTTTTGATGATAACGCTGTGGTGATATTAGAAAAAGGTAAGCAAGATCCAAAAGCTGGTCGCGTATTCGGACCAATCCCACGTGAGCTTGCTGAGAAAGGTTTCCAAAAGATTATTTCTTTAGCACCAGAGGTTATTTAAATATAAAAAATAAGATGAAATTAAAAAAAGGAGACAATGTAATAATAATGGCTGGTAAAGACAAGGGTAAAAAAGGAACAATTATCCGCGTTATTCCTGCTACCAATAAAGTAGTATTGGAAGGTTTAAATACTGTAAAGAAGCACCAACGCCCTCGTAAGTCTAATGAAAAGGGTTCTACTATTGTTGTAGCTATGCCATTAAATGCATCCAATGTAATGATACTAGATCCAAAAAGTGGAAAGGCAACTCGTATTGGTAAAAAGAAAGTTGGAGATAAATGGGTAAGAGTTGCAAAAAAGAGCAATCAAGAAGTTTAATTTAAATATAAAATAATGAAACATTTAACTGTAAAAGAAAAAGAGGCACAAGCATATGAGAGCATGAAAGGGACTTTCGGCTACAAAAACTTGATGGCTTCTCCAAAACTAAAAAAGATAATCATCAACGTAGGTACAGGTACTATGGTGAAGAAGGACAAGAACAAAAATACTGCTGTTTCAGAGCGTCTTGCTAAAATCACTGGACAGAAGCCTACACTACGTGGCTCAAAGCAATCTATCGCATCATTTAAGACTCGCCAAGGTGACCCTGTAGGAGTTATCGTAACTATGCGCGGAAAGAGAATGTATGCATTCTTGGAGAAACTTATAAACGTAGCACTTCCTCGTACGAAAGACTTCCGTGGAATCAATCGTTCAACTGTAGACTCTATTGGTAACCTTACAATGGGTATTAAGGAGCATACAATTTTCCCGGAGACTGCTGACGAAGATATCAAAGATGTTTTCGGACTTGCTATCACTGTCGTATCTTCTGCTAAAACACAAAAAGAAGGCTTCGCATTTTTTGAACTCCTAGGAATTCCTTTTAAAAAGGAAGA
>JAUPWJ010000007.1 GCA_030916575.1 Patescibacteria group bacterium
ACTGAAGCAGAAAAAAGTAGCAACGAACCCGAGGTTCTAAAGTTAGAAAATGAAATTAGAGACCTTGAAAATATACAAAATCCAAAACAAAAGATAACGGAAGAAAAAATAGAACAAAGTAAAACACCTCCACCAATACCAAAACCAAGAGAAAAAGTAGAGTATCAATCTTTATTCATTTACAATAATTTAAGCCGAAAAGAATATTTTGACTTTAAAAACCTTAAACCAAAAAATGTAAGTCCAGAATATGCGAAAGAATATCAAGAAAAACTATCTATAAAAGAAAACGCTTATCGTGAGTCAAAAAATAAAATAGTTACTGCTCTAGTAATGGAAGGCAGGCAACAAGAAGCACAGGAGTTTTTAATGCATGAAGTTGAAATAAAAAGAAAAAATGACATAGAAAATGGAGGACTAGGACCAAAAATTAAACAAGGAATTAGTAATGGAATAGAAGCTTGGGATAAATGGGGTGTGGAACATACTGATAAAGAAGGAAATCTCGTAAAAGGAAATGTATTAAAAAGATTAGCAAAGATGGGTGTAAGTATGACATTGATAGGTCTTACTGCTTCTTGGTCCGTAGAGAAATTGGCAAATATTGGGGGTACAGCCACAGCATTAGATGGAGGCACTACATCGTACCTACTTAATAAACTAAAAATAGGATTAGGACTCGGAGCAATAATGGAAACTATCCCACCAAAACATAAAAAGTGGGTAGGAAAATTAGTTACAATGACTGTTATAGCGGGTGGAGCGACGTTAGCTATAGCTGGAGGAGGTCTTATGGCTGGAATGGCAGTCGGGGCATCTAGTGCTGTGGGTTATGGACTTTCAAAATTAGCTCAAGGAAGATTTTCTGAAAAGAAAATAGACGAGAGAGCTGAGAAAATGAAAACTGATAATACAATTAATGTTGAAAACATAGAGGAAGACTCTGCTGAGTTTGAAAGACAAGCAGAAGAAGCAATCATAAAAGCTGAAAATACAAGACTGAAGAGGAAATTAGCTGGGGCTACAGCTGCTTTAGTTGGTAGTGTGGCGACATTGGAATTTTCTGGAATGATTCGAGACCACCAAAATGAATTAGCTGAAAGTGAAAATATAAAAAATCAAGAAATAAATACCGTAGAAGAGTCAACGGTTGAGAGGTATGTGACGGTGGGAAATGGAGACGGAGTTACTCAAGCATTAAGTGAATTAAATAAAGGAGGTGCTGTGCCAAGTTGGTTTAGTGCTGAACTTGGACCAAATCCTACACCAAGTGAATTGGCACAATTTGCGAAAGATATTGATACTTACCGTCCTGATAGCCCTGAAGATAGTTTGGTCTTGCATAAAGGAGATAGTATAGGATTTAAAAACGATTGTTTAGTACTAGGGCGAGGAGGTGAAACATTTATTTTAGCAAAACCTGACGGAAGTGGTGGATTTACACAAGGAGATTGGCAAGAACAAATGACCAATGAGAAATTTATGGATACCATAGATACGATGCAGGAAAAAGAAGCCCACGAAAACCAATTGGTATCAGACTTAAACAGTCAAACAGAACAAGCTCCATCAACCTCACCGATGATAGACGACAATACAATGCCATATGAACCTATCACCACAAAACCAATCGCACCCATGAATGCAAGTGAAAACACTAACACCGATGAAAATAAAATTAACACAAACGACAAAGATAGTAAAGATGAAACTACAAAAGAAAGTGAAAAAATAGTACAAAAAACTTCTAATAATGGTGATTATAAAGCCAAAGTTGATTACACTGCAAAGGGTTCATACTCTCTAGGAGATAGACAGCAAAATATTCCTGTAGATAAACCAGAAAATAACAGTAACAATTATGATGACAAAAATTATGAACCAGGAAAATACGAAGGTCACTTATATTACAAACTAAACCCAGGAGAAGTATTGGCTATGCAAAAAATGGAAGCTCATAATATGAGAGAGCTTCTATCTACAGAAGAAAGTATGGATTTATGGAACAAAATCAAAGACTCTCATACCACAACAAATGCAGCGACAATAATAGCAATGGATAGGGACTCTATAGGAGACCCAAATATGTTGAAACTTCATGACCACTTTGTTGACATAAAAGAAGAAACTGGAGTGAATCCTTTTGATGGTAAAAAATACTTATCACCGCAAGAATTTTTTGACAAAGGACATCAAAATGCAGCGGATCATCACATCTTACGTAAGATAAAATTATAAATTAATATAATAAAAATATGAGCACAATAAAAGAAAACTTAGTGGAAATGTTTGAATTAGATAAATTACCTCCCGAGAAAGCACTGGAAATGATAAACAGATTGAGTAAATTAGTCTTTCAAGCTGTATTAGTAAGAACTTTACCTCTTTTAAGTGAGGAAGACTTTAACGAATACGAAAGGATTATTGATGCTAATGAAGGAGGAGAAGTACTTTTTAAATTTCTTGGACAAAAAGTCCCAGACTTTGAAAATATGGTAAAAGAAGAAACAGAAAACTTAAAAAAGGAACTGGCTGGTGAATTTGAATCAGCCCAAATATAAAGTCCCGTAAGGGGCTTTTTGTTTTGTGTTATATTGTATCTATGGAAGAACATTTACTGGGCTTAAATCCTAAACAAAGAGAAGCGGCCATGCATACTGATGGACCGCTTTTGATTATTGCTGGGGCTGGGGCTGGAAAGACGAAAACTATCACGCATAGAATAGTAAATCTTATAAAACAAGGCGTCGCCCCTGAAAATATTTTAGCTGTAACTTTTACCAATAAAGCAGCAAAAGAAATGCGGGAGAGAATTGTAATTGAAATAGAAAAAAATGCCAAAGGTCAAAATAAAATTCCTTTTGTATCTACTTTTCACTCTTTGGGAGTCTATATAATAAAAGAAAATGCTCAATTGCTTGGACTTTCGAGACATTTCACAATACTAGATGAGAGCGACGCTATTTCAATAATCAAAGAAACAGTGAAAGAGTTAAATTTAGACCCGAAACAATACGAACCTAAAAAAATAAAAAATATTATATCTAGAGAGAAGGGTAAATTCGTAGAAGCCGGAGAATTTATGCAAGATTCACAAAGCTATTTCGGAAAAGTAGTAGCTCAAGTTTGGCCTATATATGAAAGTAAAAAAAAGAAAGAAAATTCATTAGACTTTGATGACCTGTTATTGAAAGCGACAAAGTTACTTAAAGAAAAAGAAGATATAAGAAAAATGTATCAAGACCGCTGGAAATATATACATATAGATGAATATCAGGATACGAATGAAGTTCAATACAAAATGGCAAAACTATTAGCAGAAAATCACCAGAACATTTGCGTGGTGGGGGATGCAGACCAAAATATTTACTCTTGGCGTGGTGCGAATTTAAAAAATATTTTAAGTTTTGAAAAAGATTACAAAGATTCAACTGTGGTATTTCTAGAAGAAAACTATCGCTCAACTCAAAATATCTTAGAAGCAGCCAATGAAATAATTAAAAAAAATAAATTCCGTCCAGAAAAAAATCTTTTTACTAAAAATGCTACCGGCGAGAAAATATCTCTTTATGAAGCCAATGATGAAGGAGATGAGGCAGAATTTGTAGCTGTAAAAATTTTAGAAATTATGGACGGTGAGAGAGATGAGCTTTCTGAAGTCGCTATTTTATATCGTGCAAATTTCCAATCCCGTGTATTAGAAGAAGCCATGCTACGCTACAATATTCCTTACCAAGTATTAGGGGTAAAGTTCTTTGAACGTAAAGAAATAAAGGATACTTTGGCATATTTACGTGCGGCATTAAACCCTGAAAATCTCTCTGACATAAAAAGAATTATAAATTTCCCCGCACGAGGAATTGGTAAAGCAACACTCATAAAAATATTTGCGAAAGATTTTGAAAGTATTCCAATAAAAACAAGAATTAAAATCGATAATTTTTATAAAATATTAGAAGAGATAAGAGAAAAAATAAAAGAAAGCTCTGCAAGTGATGTCATAAAATTTGTAATCAAAAAGTCTGGCATTGAACAAGAGCTTCTGGAAGGAGGTGAAGAAGAAAAAGAAAGACTAGAAAACATCAAAGAACTTGCGACACTTGCTCTGAAATATAATAACTTAGAGAATGGTTTAGGAGTAGAGAAACTTTTAGAGGATGCGTCGCTCGCTTCAGACCAAGATAGTATTATGTTAAATGAAGAGAAAAAAGAAAAAGTAAATGCTGTGAAGCTCATGACTGTGCATGCATCAAAAGGTTTGGAATTCAAACATGTATTTATCACAGGACTTGAAGACGGACTTTTCCCACATCAAAAAAGAGGAGAATTATCAAATGAAGACGCAGAAGAAGAGCGCAGACTTTTCTATGTCGCGCTCACTCGTGCTAAGGAAAAATTATTCTTATCCTTTGCAAATTTTCGCACCATATTCGGCTCAAGACAAATCAATGCACCATCTGAGTTTTTATCAGATATTCCAGCAGACTTATTAGAAAGGGGTGATGAAAACCCAAATGTTAAAACAATTTATATATAAGTTATAATAAAACCATGGAAGGATTTAAGATAGAAAACAAAAAGCAAAATAATCTAGAGATAAAGAAAATAATAGATAAGGCTTCATCTAGGATGGCTTTAGCTTTAAAAATCTTAATAATTTCAGGTATATCTTTACTATCTTCCAATAAAACACTTGCTCAAAACTCAGAAAATCCAAGCTCAGGTATTGAAAATAAATCTAAACCTAATATAGAATGGCTAGCCAATGTAAGTAATAGTGAAAAAAAAGATCTAGAAAAAGAAATTCTGTCTGAACATATTTGGTTGGTAGACTATATCAACTCACCAAAATTTACAGAAAGATCAACTAAAGAACAAATGCGAATGGAAGAAATTGGTGTATATGGTAAAAGTGAAGCTGATTATCAGAATTTTTTAAACAGTCCAGCATTTAATTTGTTTAAAACAAACGAAAAGGGTGACACTATAATGGCGGTCAATCATGTTTTAAAAAACATTGAATTCAAAAATTATAATAAGAAGGAAATGTCAGATAAAGATTTTCAAAAAATTATGGATGAAGGAAAATTCTTGGACACGTTCATGCCGAATCCAGATGTATCAAAAGCTTCACCATCTATAAAAGCAAAGGTAAGGTGGTTGAAAGAATCTAGATTAGAAAGACTAGAAGAAGGTAAGATTATTGTTTTAGATTCAATACTAGATAACGAAGGAGAAAAAGCCGCCGGATTTTTTAACGGTGATGATATGAGTATAAAAATTACAAAAGATTTAACAAGTGACTTCAATGGAGCAACCTTAGTACATGAAGATACACACAAAAGCACTATGATGAATAGTGGTATAAACAGCGTTACTTTTCTACTTTTTAAAAACAGAGCAGAGGTAACGAATAAAGAAATAAAAGATGATAATTTTATTGAAAACCAACTAAAAAACCCTGCAGAAATTATTGCAAAAATAAATCAACTTCGTTTTTTACTAAAAAATGAAAATATATATGACGCGTCGCTAGAAGACTTCAATGAGGGTCATTTTATAAAAACACTAAAAAATAAAAAAATTATGAACAACTTTGCAATCAGGCAACTCTTAGATACATTAACAAAGAGTGATGTAATTTGGTTTATGAATAATGTTGCCGACACCAATATTGCTAGTGTTGATATTGTAAATACAGCTTAATTATGAAAGCAAAAAAATCTTTAGGGCAAAACTTTTTAAAATCCAGCATGATACTAAATAAGATAGTAGAGGCAGGAGAGGTGGAAAAGGGAGACATTGTCCTTGAAATTGGACCTGGGAAGGGTGCCTTGACGGAAAAATTACTAGAAAAAGCCGAGAAAGTCATAGCAATAGAGAAAGATGACGGACTTTTCTCATTTTTAAGTGAAAAATTCACAAAAGAAATAGACAATAAGCACTTAACCTTAGAAAATAAGGATATTTTAGAGTTTGAGCCTATAAAATATAGCTTAAATGACAATAACTACAAAATTATAGCCAATATTCCTTATAATATAACAGGAGCTATACTAAAAAAGTTCTTAACTGAAGAAAATCCACCGAAAACTATGGTTTTAATGGTTCAACACGAGGTGGCAAAGCGTATTATAGCCAGTAATAACAAGGAAAGTATCCTTTCTATCTCCGTAAAAGCCTATGGTGAACCGAAAATGGTGACAAAAGTAGGGGCTAGATACTTCACACCAGCCCCAAAAGTTGATTCAGCAGTGATTTTAATCAAAAATATCTCTAAAAAGACCTTCAATGACAACAAAATCGATGAGAAAAAGTTTTGGGAATTAGTAAAAACAGGTTTTGCTCATAAAAGAAAAATTTTAGCTGGAAATTTGCGTGAATTAAGTCCTAAAATCGACTGGAGTAATGAGATAAAAAAAATAAATTTAAATGAAAAAATTAGAGCCGAAGATTTATCACTAGGAAGTTGGATAAACCTTTGTATTAATACACAGAATTTGTTTTAAATAAAAAAATAAATGATATAATATAAACGTGCTGAAAAATTTAGCGAAGTTTTTTATTGTATTTTTGATTCTTCTGTTATCAGTAGAAGTTGTTCATGCTTCATTGTTTAGAAGTTTCGGTGGAAAAATAACAAAAGACACAAGTAAAAGAGAAGAGGCTATAGGAAGAGGATATTCATGTGACCATCCAGGCAGAACTATTGAAGTAAAATACAGAGGAAATACAAAAATATATTTAATACCAATAGGTGTAGAGTCTAAGACAAGAAAACAGATAAGGGCAGAGAGAAATATCTTAGGCCTTCGTAAAGAAAATATAACCAATATAATTTGTCAGAAAAAAGATGAAGCATCTATCACCATTCCAGTTTACGATACAATAATGTATGGAACATAAAATATAAAATGAAGAAAATATATATAAAAAATATTCTACCTAGTAAAAAGTTTGCCATCATAATGAGTCTAGTGACTGGAGTACTTTTAATTATTTTTTTAATCTTTTTCTTTTTTTCAGGAAAAGAAAATTTTATTTCTAAAAAAGAAAAAGCAAGAATTGAAAACAGCACAGTTGTAGAATTAATACAAAATGATACTGACGGAGACACCATACCAGACTGGGAAGAAGCTCTCTGGGGAACAGATAAAAATAATAAAAATACTTTTGAAATTTCAGACGTTGCTTATATAGACAACAAGAAGAAAGAATTAAATCTGGACCAAGAAATAAATTTAAATGAAAATAATTTAACAGAGACTGACAAATTTGCTCAAGAATTTTTTACTGCTTACACAGCTCTCAAGGCTTCAGGTGGTGCAGATCAAAATACAATAAATAGTTTTTCAAGTGCCTTGGGTCAAAAAATTGTAAATCCTGCACTGACTGATGTATATAAAGAAGGAGATGCAAATGTAGAAATAACTGATACCAAAACCAGCAGAGAGAAATACTATGCAACCCTACAAAATTTATACACGCAATACCAAGACTCAGGCATAGGTGACGAATTAGACATTGTAAGCAGTGGTTTGATTTCTTATGACGGAGAAGGGAAAGAAAGTACTTACGATGAATTACTACTTATAAGTGAAGCTTACCAAGGTTTTGCAAAAAAAGTCATGGAAACACCTGTGCCTAAAAGCTTATTGACACATCACTTAAGAATAGCAAACGGAGCTCACAATACAGGAGTAAGTGTGCTGAGTATGACAAAAATTATTACCGACCCAGTGGTGGGACTTTCTGGACTTTCCCAATACCAAACATATAGCGATGATTTGATAAATGCAGTCACAGACCTGGAAGAAACATTGTAAAAAATGATATAATATTAAAAAATAAATGGAAAAAATCTTAAAAAATGGAATAGTTGTACTGACTTTATCTAGTTTGATTTTTTCTCCATTTTTAAATTTAATTCCAAAAGCAAATGCTCAAACTTATAACACAGCTGGAGCGTATGACACAAATGCTAGAGGGGTAACAGGATATATAAGTAGTCTAGCTCCTGCTCTTACTCAACTTCCATTGTGTAAGGGGAAACTTCAAGCTGGTTTAAAAAATTTATTTAAAAAACCTTCTATGTCTGGGGCAGGTGCTGATTCTGATATCGACAACAACCCTCCTGATGATGAAGGCACAGGCTCTGCAGGAGGTGCTGGAGGTTCTACTAATGACGGCGGTGAAGGCCTCATGACTGACGACTCTGAAGTGGCTGGAGGAGATGAGGAACTTACTCTGGGAGAAAATTTAAATGGAGATACATACATAGCTGATAGCGAAGCAAACAGCGTCGCCACTTACGACAAGATAGCAAATAGTAAATTAGACACCCTAACCAAAGACGGTAAGATAACTAAAGAAAAAGTTTCTTCACTGGAAAGTAATGATACTTGCTTAAAAAGCATCGGGAGAATGGTTATAAAAATGCTTTTACAAAAAATTACTATCAGCACCGTAGCTTGGATACAAAACGGTTTTGATGGTAACCCTGCATTTATAGAAAATCCAGGAGTGTTTTTCGGAGATATAGCAAAAACAGAAATACTACAATTTGGTATAGAGATAAACGACCCGATATTATTTCCATACGGAAGAAATTTTATTTTAAATAAAGCAATGAGTTATAACAGCACTTTTCAAGAAAATGCTCAATACTCTTTAGATAAATTAATAAAAGATACTACTCCTGAATACTCAGCGCAAGGATTTAACGAAGATTTTAGCCAAGGGGGCTGGAGTGCTTGGACTAAAATGACATCTGTCCCAGGAAACAATGCTTTAGGTTTCCAAATTATAGCTGGTAAGGAATTAGATAATAGAATAAGTAGCACTATAGGACAAATTCAAGAAGAGTTAAAACAGGCGGAAGGATATTTGGGAGACAAAAGATGCGTAGAGCCAGTTGGAGTAACTAAAGCAGAACACCAAGCTGCATTAGCTTTAAACAAACATGTTTATATAAATCCAATACCTGGGGGTGATACTGGATCTACTGGAGGGCAATCAGGTTCTTACACAGCAAGTGGAGCCTACGGCACAACAGGAGAATATCATGATTCTGGAGGAGATTATTATATAGAAGGAGCATGTAGAAGATGGGAATACGTAACCCCAGGACAAATGATAGCTACTGCTGCTACAAAATTAGTAAACTACCCAGATAATAATTTATTAAAAGCAGAAGATTTAAATGACGCAGTCGCATCTATTATTGATGCCTTGCTTGCTAGATTCTCTTCTGACTTAATGCAAAAAGGATTTGCTAAGCTTTCAAACGATGGTGCTGATGGAACTTTGATAATAAATTCAGATGAATATGGAAGTAATTACATAGATACTCAAGTTGAAACTGACTTCTCCAGTTCTTCTATGACAAATTGGTTACGTAAAAATAATAATTTCAACATTCGTTACGATTTAACTCAAGCATTTATAGACACACAGAGAACTTATGCGGATAAATTAAAAGAATACAATATAGAATTAGAAAAACTTATCAGAAACGTTTACCAGCTAGACTACTGTATCCCAGGACCTGCTCCAGATTGGAAACAAAGAGCTTATGAAAACTTAACAAATGTTTCTAAATCAATACCAAACACAGCAGGAGGTCAGGTTGATGTAATCAAGGGACTTTTCACAATGCTAAAAGGTATCACTATCGGTGTTAGCTTTATTGTGAAAGCTGATTTCAACATTGGTTACATATCAGAAGGAGTATTAACAATGCTCGGACAAGGTTTACCGGAAGAAATTATGACTAGATATTTTTACACAACCATACTAATAAATCACACTGGTATGCGTGCAGCTCCTAGCTCACAAATCGGATCAAGGGGTGATGTAGTAAACATAATGAGTGAAATAATTGAAGGATATGATAAGGCAATTAAAAAGACATTCAATAGAGATGTGATGCCAGACGTAACAGGACTTGCTGCTTCTGAATACCGTAAGGTAAAGGGTTATATACAAATAAGAGAAAATAATTTAAATGAAATAGCTATAGTAAACAGTGTGGTATCTAGGCTGAATGCCTTAAGGGAAGAATATGGTCAACTTACTCAAACACAAATTGAAGAATTGGGTCCTAGCTCTCCTGTAATACAAAAATTTGCTAGAATATCTGCAAACTTAGTGGACGGAGATGATATAGCTGATATTGTTAGGCTCATTGGTCAGACAAAAGATACTACAGAGTACATTTTCAAAGATTTACTTTCTGGAGAAAACGGTTGTGAGTGCCAAGTAGCAGCAAATACAACACTTGAAGCAGACACAGACAGAATGTCTTACCCGAAAAATTTATTCGTCCCTCTTCCTGGAAGAAATTACGCAATAACTGGTGTGCAGTGTATTAATGACGAGGATGATGATACTTTCATTGATATAGTTCCTTATGAATCAAATGACTGCCTAGCGCCTCTTCAGGGACCGGGAGGAGACGGAGATAATCCGGGTGGAGGAGGTGAAGGATCTCCTTTACCTTCGGGTTGTCAAGAAGCAAATGAAGAACAAAATCCATACGACCCAAATGAAGATGGGATAGATATAGAGTGCCCAGAAGGAGAAGTGTCAATTCCTAATTCAGATGGAGTAGGAGTGTGTACTGATATAGATTCTTTGGGTAATGAAATTGATGGTGATGTGACAGATATAACTGCAGCCATACAAAAAGCGGAGGATGAAGCCGAAGAAGCAGACTTAGACGGCAAGATTAAACAAATGATTCAGCAGTTCAAAAATTCCAGCTTAGCAAGATGTGAAGTAAATTTTGAAACAGTTGTAGGAACTGAGTACGATGAATTTAAAGCTAAGGAAGATGCATACAAAAACAATAATAAAGGTTTTCTAACTTTTGGTTACTACGGTCAACTTGAGAATTATAATCCCTACGGATTAGAACTCAGGGCATTTCCTGGTGAAGCAAAAGAAAATCAAAAAGTAAAAATCCCTTACGGTGTTTTAAACCAAAATCAACAATGTGCATTAGTTAAATTCGGACCAACTGTACAAAATGGAATACTCAGATCACTAAAATCACAATTTAAGGAATGTAAAAAAAGTGATGTTGAAGTAGGAGAATGTTACAAAGCTGTGTGGGTAAACGCGGCTGTAGCAATGTATAGAGCTTGCGAAGCAGATATAGATGTAGAAGTAATGTGTAAAGAACTTCGGGCTGGAAATTTTACCGGCAACGGGCCACCTACTGGAGCTCTGTATGACTCCGTACGTCGTTTTGAAAAAATCATGGGGTTATTTTAGTAAAAAATGAAAAAATATATCTTACAAATCTTTATACTCGCAATGTTTTTGATACCAGTCGTATCAAATGCTCTTCCTATTAACACTTATGAGGCTGAAGATGTATTAGACACAACAGCCACAATTTCAGGAGCAGCGGGAGGAGGAGCAGAGGTAAGTTATTTTAGATATTCCACAATGTCTAAACCTCCTATTTTCTGTAATGAAATTTATGGAAACAATATGAAATATACTGAGGACTTAAAAGGTTCTGGAATAGTATACTACTATTTGAAAGACTTAACCCCTGAAACAACTTACTACTATTGTTTAATGGCTTCAAATAAAGATGAAATAGATGGTGGCCCTGTACGCAGTTTTAAAACTCTTCCTTGTCAAAAATGTCCACCAACTATAATTACAAAACCGGCAATTGTTTTGACTAAAATATCTGCAGACCTAAAAGGTGAATATGCTTCCTCTAAAGCAGTGACGACTTATTTTGAGTATAAAAAAGATACAGAGGGTGCTTGGACGAAAACCGAAGAAGAAGCACACTTGGCAAAAACTTATGGGAAAATACATTTTCTTTTAGAAGATTTAACCCCAGGGACAATATACGAATTTCGGGCCGTAGCTAGGACAGAAGACCCCACAGAAACATTCTATGCGAAAGATATTTTAAAATTTCAAACTCCTAAAAATAATGAAGTGGAAGATGATGTAGTGGACTGGACTTACACGGAAGGGGAAGATATACCAATTGATGATTCACCACTAGATCTAACATGTGCATCGCTTGGCATGACGGGAGTATTTCCAGATTGTGAAATAAATTCTACTTGCGAATCATTGGGATTAACTGGAACATATCCTTTATGTGAATATCCAGTTCTAACTTGTGAAGAAATTGGAATGATTGGAGAACAACCAAATTGTACTTTTCCACCTGTTCTTTGTGAGCAACTGGGAATGATAGGAGAACCGGGGGAGTGTACTTATCCACCTATTCCTTGTGAGCAATTGGGAATGATAGGAGAACCGGGGGCTTGTACTTTTCCACCTGTTCCTTGTGAGCAATTGGGAATGATAGGAGAACCGGGGGCTTGTACTTTTCCACCCACAACTTGTGAATCATTAGGATTAACTGGAACATACCCGCAATGTAATTATTCAGGCATTAATTGTGAACAAATGGGAATGACTGGAACATATCCGCAATGTACTCCTACTCCACCTACTTGTGCATCACTTGGAATGACTGGAACATATCCGCAATGTGCGATGATACCCCCTACATGTGTACAATTGGGAATGACAGGAACATATCCACAATGTACTCCGACTCCTCCTACATGTGCATCGCTTGGTATGACAGGAACATATCCAGCGTGTACAATGACTCCACCCACTTGTGCTCAGCTGGGAATGAATGGAACTTATCCTGCTTGTACTTTTACCAATAATACTGGTAGTAATGGAGGAGACCTAGATGGAGATGACATACCGAATATCATAGACACTGATACAGATGGAGATGATATACCGAACACTACAGATACAGATGACGACGGTGATGGGATACTAGACATAAATGATTTTACTCCGACAGGTATTGGAACAATTACAGACTACAGTGGTAACGGTATACCAAATATCTCAGATTGGGATATAGATGGTGATGGTATGGTAAATGTCTTAGACACTGACATAGACGGTGATGGTATTTTAAATACAACAGACACAGATGATGATAATGATGGGTCAATAGATATTTTTGATAACTCACCGAAAGGAATTGGTAATTTAAATGATTATGACGGAGATGGAATAGCAAATAACTTTGACTCCACTCCACAAGGAGGAATAGTAAGAGGCACTAACACCAATACAGGCATAGGCAATGGAAGTGGTAATAATGGAACGACATCAAATATGGGAGACATCGTCGTCCCACCAAATGATGCTATCGTTCGTTACCACGAAGGTGTTGAGACAGTCTTCATAAGACAAATAAAAAGAAATACAGTCTTGCAACAAAAATACGGCCACAAAGAAGGGGCGGATTTGCAAGCATTTGCAAATTATTTAGCACACTTCTTTGGAAAGAATTACGGTTATGTAGCAAAAAATAGAAAGGAAGTGCGTGTAAGGTATGCGGATGTGGCAGCATATGAACTTCGAGAGATAGGAGGAGCGACTATTGTGTATGAATCGTATCTAAATAAAACGACTGGAAACTTTGAAATTACAGGAATCAGAAAATTAAATTCTATCTTCAAACTTATTTTCAAGTATGAATATTATTTTTTGAAGAAAAGATAAAGGATTTCTGTTAGAATAGGTAGAGTATTTCGTTTGTATAAAAAATAAATGCAAAAAGTATTTTCTAAAATTTTAATATTAATGATAATGGTAAGTATTTTCTTAGCACCCGTAAGTGTTATATTTAGTACTAAAAATTTAGCGCTTAGAACTCAAATAAATAATGTAATTGCTCAAGAAATATACGGAGGAGAAAATGATACCCTAGAAGAAGGACTGCCACCGAACTGGGACTTTCAGTGCAAGTTCGTAACTGGCCTAGCTGAAGCAATAATTAACGGTAATGCTTTTACACGAGTAGGTTGGCTTCCGAAAGTAAATTTCGGAGGTGGGTTAGGGGGATGTATTGCTGAAGGACTTTACTACCTATGGGTAGCGACTGCTTTCGTCGCCAGACTAGCTGGAGGATTCCTTGACTATTTCGTTCATTACTCTATTGATGACAAATCTTTCACTAATACTTTCGTCACAAGCGGTTGGAGAACAGTAAGAGATATTACAAATGTCTTCTTTATTGTCGCACTTTTATATGTGGCTTTAAAAACAATTCTTAGCCTAGGAGGAAGCGATAGTAAAAAAATGGTAGCAAAGATTATTGTGGTGGCACTACTTATAAACTTCAGTCTTTTTACAACTCGCGTAGTTATAGATACTTCCAATATAATTGCAAAAATATTTTACAATAGTATAACTCCTATAAATAAAAACGGTGGGCCAGCACTTCAAACAAGTGGTGAAAAATCTATCTCAGTAGGAATGGTTGCAAAATATAATCCCCACAAAATTGTTGGCATGGATACTTACAAATTAAACGGAGGTGTTGGTTTGTTTATATTTGTCACATTAATACTAATGGCATTAACTTTATATACAGCGTATATATTTATCGTCGTTGCTATTGTATTTGTAAGTAGGGTGGTGGCGCTTTGGCTAGCCATGATTTTCTCCCCAATTGCTTTCGTATCTCATACAGTGAACTTTAATATTCCAGGCTTTGGTTGGGATGATTGGTTTAAAGAATTAATGAAAAATGCATTTCTGGCTCCTATATTTGTATTTTTCCTTTACTTAATTGTCTTATTTCTTGATAAAGTTCAAACCTTGGCTTACGACGACACATCTACAGTGCTGAGCACAATGATGGCTTCTATTATACCTTTTACTATTCTTTACATTTTACTAACAAAAGCAAAAGATATAGCGATATCAATGTCTGGTGAAATAGGCAAAGGCATGACATCTGCTGTAAAATTGATTGGGGGAGTGGCAGGAGGAGCAGCGCTTGGAATGGCGGCATTTGGAGGAAGGGCGGTGTTTGGACAAATAGGAAGTGCTATTGCAAATAATTCAAAAATGAAATCTTGGGCTGCAAAAAGCAAGATTGGAAGTGCTTTTCAAAAAGGTGCTATGAAAATGGAGTCTGGGAGCTTTGACTTACGACAAGTAAAAATAGCAGGTAAAGGACTAGGCTCACTTACTGGTATGGACTTAGGTGATGGAAAGAAAGGTGGATTTAAGCAAGCAAGAGAAGACAGAGTAAAGAGACGACAACACAGAGCGGAGGAGTTAAAAGTAGGAGAAGATGAAGAATTAAATCAAAATGTTAGAAGGGCAGAGGTTGCTATTGCTGAAGCAAAAGCTGCTGCAGCTCCTAGGTTACTACAATTGAATGAGGGTGAATTAGATCAAAATGGACACCCAGTAAATGGTATCGCAGGACAAGGACTAGGTCAACTCGAAAGAGAAGCTACAAGAACAGAGCGCGTACTATCTGATGCAGAAAGAAACTTAAAAGATGTTATAGCACAATTTGGTGCTACAAGTCAGGCAGCAAATACAGCAAGAACTAGACAAGCTATAGCTATCGCAGGACGAGACACAGCAAGAACAAATGTAAATGACCGACAAGCCTTAATTAGAGCAATCGGAGCTAATACCCATCATGCACAAGTAGATCTACAAATGGCCCAAAATGCTGTTATTGCAGAAGACAGAACTAGGTTAAATCATTTTGCTGATAGAAATAACTCTGTAACAAGTAATGTCTTCACAGTCTTAACAGGTGGTTCATGGAAAGCAAACAGAGAAGCATCAAATAAGATAAGGGCAAGCGCAAAACAAGAAAGTAGTACTGCTCACCATTAAAATAAATTATATGAATGAAAAATTACAAAACTTAATAAAAGAAAATTTAATGTCGCTTCCCAAAGAAGCACAAGAAGTTATAAATACCTTTAACTGGATTGGGGTTTGTGAAGAAGTAGGTAAAGCTCACAAACTCTTAGACCCAGAAATTGAAAATTTACAGACTGAAACAGCATTAGTCCTAATAGGACTAGAAGAGCTACGTATGTACCCCTTAAATATTGAAACGGAAGTTGAAATAACTAGAGAAGATGCTGAGAATATAAGTAAGGAGGTCACAGAAAAAATATTCAAACCTGTTGCTGAACAAATTACTGATAAAATAAAATCAAAAGTTAAAGACGGCGGACAAAAGTGGAATCAAAATATAGATTTCATTGTTTCTGGAGGAGACTATTCAGCTTTTATTGATAGAAGAGAGCCAATCAAGACTGAAGAGAATAGTGATGACAAAAATAAAACAGTAAATCCAGTGAAGAAAATGGACGACTTTAAAAAAGTAGAGGATTTAAAAAGTAAATTCACGATATAAAAGATTAATTGTGTTAAAATAAGATTATGATAGACCCAGATTTAGATTTACTACAAATAAAGATAACCAATGCAAGGAAAACAATGCCCCAAGAGTCATTGAATGCTATTGACGCTGTGGACTGGCGCAAGGTTATTTTAGATATGAAAGAAAGAAAGGGTTATACCTTTGAACAGCTGGGAGACTTAGAAATAGAAACTGAGCTTTTATTATGTGGACTCATAAATCCATTAGACTATCCGAAAGAGTTGGAGAATAGAATGAAAATAAGTGCTGAAGAAGCGAAAATGCTTGTAAATGAAATGAACGAATTCGTATTTAAAAAAGTTCGTGCCCTTTTGGTGAAAAATATAGAAGAGACAAAGCTTTCTGCTCCTCCAACAATAAGAGCAAAAATACTAAACAACGATGACACTGTGCTGAAAGACATGGGTATAGAAATAAATAAAACGGAAGAAAAGAGAGATATATTAGAAATTACCCCTGCTAGTGAGAGAAATTTAGAAGGTGAGGCGGAAATGATAAAAGACATAGAAAACCCAAATCTTATTAAGAAAGCTCC
>JAUPWJ010000036.1 GCA_030916575.1 Patescibacteria group bacterium
CCCACAACACCGATCCTTTATATATTTCTGAAGCAGAAGTAGCTAGAACTTTAATATCATTTGATTCAACAGAAATAGCTGATGTAATAGAAGATATTATAAGTGGATCTCAATGGCAAGCTAATCTTAAATTATTTAACGCAAAAACAACATCAGGATAAATAGAATACAATTTTACAATTGCTCGCAAAACCCCAAAACCCATTTTAAATAAATCAAAAAAATTTCTTATAGAAAAATAAGTGCGCATTTTCCCAGCATTTACTGCTTCATATATAAGTCCATTTTCAACTAAAACTTCTTTATCATATGGGTCATTAGAAAAAAAGTAGAGCTTAGCTCCAATTATCTTTTCTTTATCAATTATTTGATTTACTTTTTCAACAACAGCTATTATTGGGTAAAAATGACCCCCTGTACCCCCTCCTGTAAAAACTATTTTCATATTTTAATTAAATTAATTTTTTTGAAATTTTGATATTTGTAACACAATACCTATAGCCACAAGATAAATCATCAAAGATGTCCCACCGTGGCTCATAAATGGCAGTGGCACACCTGTTAATGGAAAGACTCCAATAACTGAAGCAATATGCATAAAAGTCTGTGCTCCGATAAGTATAACAATTCCAGAGACCAAAAGTCTACTGAAAGAATCGGGCGACCTATTTGCAATCCGTAGTCCTCTGAATACAAACATAACATAAAGTAAAATGATAATTACAGAACCAAAAAAACCAAATTCTTCACCTATAACAGCAAATATGGAGTCTCCTTGAGCTTCAGGTAAATAACTAAATTTTTGTATACTTTGTCCATATCCCCTCCCCAATAACCCCCCAGAACCAACCGCAATATAAGACTGCCTAATTTGATAAGAAGAGCCTTGAGTATCTTGATTTGAATCAATAAATGTATTTACTCGCTCTTGTAAATACGGAGTAAAGTAAATCAGTGTTCCAAATAGTAAGGCCGAACCAAACAAAAGCCCTAAGATATATTTCATAGGTATATCGGAAATAAAAAGCATCATGATTCCAGTAAAAATTATTAATATCAGACTCTTGTGGTCTGGTTGTTTTAATAAAATAAGAGCAATAGCAGACAGCATACCGACAAATGGCAAAATAACATATTTAAAATTTTGTTTTTTATTTTTAACCCAAGAAAGCCATGCAGAAAAATATATTATAAAACCAAATTTAAGTATCTCGACTGGCTGTAATGTAAAAGGACCTATTTTTATCCAGCGCTCTGCCCCACCGTGCCCCCAACCGAGCCCAGGAATAAATACTGTGGCAGTTAAAAGTAAAGAACCTAAAAAGATAAAAAAAGCGTATTTACGCCAAAATTTATAATCTATTTTTAAAGCAAAATACATACCAACTAATCCTAGTCCCAATCCTAGAATTAACTGACTTTTTAAAATAGAGTAAAACAGTTCTTTATTTTTAACTAAAATACCGAGTGAGGCAGAGATAAACATACCGAGACCAACAATAAGTAAAATAACTAAAGTTACTAGAAAAAATTTATCAACCTTTTTTCCATTATTACTCATTAGCTTATGGAGGCCACAATTATTCCGATAATAGAAAATATGACGGAGAAAATCCAAAAACGCATTGTGACTTTGTGGCTTGGCCAGCCAAGTGCTTCAAAATGGTGATGTATGGGTGCAAGTCTAAAAATTCTTTTTCCTCCTCTTAACTTTTTTGAAATACTTTGTAATATCACAGATCCTGATGTTACCACAAGAGCCATAGCTATAATTGGTAAAATAAAAACTGTATTAGTCAAAAATGCAATTGTGGCTAGTGTGATAGTGAGTCCCATAATACCCGTCTCCCCCATATAAAACCTTGCCGGAGGAATGTTAAACCATAAAAATGCTAAT
Source organism: Patescibacteria group bacterium (assembly GCA_030916575.1). GTDB lineage: Bacteria > Patescibacteriota > Minisyncoccia > Phycocordibacterales > UBA9973 > UBA9973. The sequence goes on from JAUPWJ010000036.1 coordinate 1,898, forward strand.
ATTCCTCCAGTAATAGCTCCACAAAGAGCGGCAATATCTACTTGGTTATTGATAAATGCTATGGCTCCATATGCTCCAAATATGGAAGCTAATACTCCACCCGAGAGACCATCTATGCCATCTATGACTCCACCTGAAAAAGTAGCTAAGGATACAAGTAAGAAAAAAGGTATTATTAAATAACCTAAGTATAAATCACCTCCAAAAGGAATATGGATTGAAGTCATGCCCAATTTATAATAAAACCAAATTCCAATTAAAATAGATATAGCTGAAATAATAATTACTTTCCACTTTCTCCAAGCACTATCATCATGTGCAATTTTTCCTTTTCCGTAAATTTGAATCAAATCATCTACGAGCCCTATTAAAGAACCGATAATTAAAGTAAAAAAAGGAATAAGGGTTTGATTACGACTAAGAAAATTTACTTTCTCCGAAACTGGAGTTTGGAGAACAAGAGAAAGAATATAAAAAAGTAAAACTACAAACAAAACGGAGAACCATATGATAACTCCTCCAATCCTTGGAGTGTTAAGTTCATCTGTTTCATTGTGTATTTTCTGAAAATCAGCGTGAATTACATTCTCATTGCGAGAAAATCTCTTCCACATTTTGTATTTATAAAAAAAATGAGTCGCAAAAGGTGTCAAAAATAAACCCAAAAAGAAAGTGAGCGCAGTCGGTATAAATATTTTTACAACATCACCTAGCATTAGTCTATTTTACTCTATTTTTTTACTTATTCCAAACTAGTAAAAATCTGGAGAATATTCATTAAAATCCATGACTTCAGGATCAAAGACAAGCCAAGTACTTTTCGCAAAAGTTGGAACTGTAGCAAAGCTCTCCCCTTCATTTCTATCTAGATAATTAAAGACAATCATACCAGAATCTTGTACTTCTAGTGTTTGTGGAGTAATTCTATCTCCTAAGAAAAACGCCTTAGAGCCTGTGTAATAACCGAATGGAGAATACAATGCCACAGCGACATAATAAAATGTTCCGCTTCCACCATCATTTTGAGTTAACAGAAAGGCAATATCTTCATAACCATCGTTGTTCCAGTCATATTTAACATCATTACCGAAATACTTTGTTGTTATCATTGAAGCTGAGTTAGGTACTATGGGTACTACAGAGATTCCGTCCTTTAATTTTATTTCTTGCCCTTCAATAACATAAGCAGCATTTTTAAAATCACCTAATGATGAATTATTATTTTCTTGTTTTGTTTCTACCTGTTTATTGTCTTTAGGTGATAAATTACTTAAGAAAATTACCAATCCAATAAAAACAATTACAATTACAAAACTTAAATTTAAATTTACTTTTTTCTTCATAAACATATTATATCATTTTAAAACAAAAAATACCCAGACTTTCATCTGGGTATTTTTAAGGTTTATTTAGTCATCTTCATCCTCATCATCTTCGTCGTCATCTCCTCCACCTTGCCCACTATTATCATCTTCTTCATCCTCATCTTCATCAATATCGTCTTCTTCGTCTTCCATATCATCGTCTAAATCCTCATCATCAAAGTCTTCTTCGTCTTCCATATCATCGCTAGAGTCTCCATTACAATCCTCTGCATCTCTCCATTCACCCCTACAAAATACTTCACTATCATCTTCTTTTACATCTTGATTTGATATTGAATCATCTGATATTTTATTTTCTCCTCCTTTGTCATCATTTATATCATCGTCTAAGTCATCACTAGAGTCATCATCTTTATCATCACTAGACTTACCACTCTTATCATCCTTAAATTCTATTTTTATCTTATCACCACTAGCTGTTTCTATTCTTATTTTACCGTCTTCTTTCTTAAACTCTATATCAGCGTCATCCCCTAATAATACCAATAGACTTTTTAAAGCCTCTTCTATTTTCAAAGAACGCTCAGGATCATTATTATCCTTTAATAGATTTTCTATATCCGTAAGAGCTACACCTACATCATTACTTTCACCTTCTGAGAAGTGCACAGAACGAGTCTTATTTAAGAATGTTTTATCATCTGCGCCACTTGTTCTGTCTTCTATTTGGAAATTTATAAATGTACTTACCTTTATTTCATCTATGGAATATTTTTTTGCAATTTCTTTAATAAGTTCTTCTTTTGTTTTCAAAGTACTTATGTATCCGTATTTTTTATCATTGGCTTCAATTTTTACCAATGTCTCATTTGTAAAAACATCTACTTCTATTTCTGTTACCAAGGTACCTGAAAGGTCAGCAACTAAAACTGCTGGTACACTCTTTTTGTCTGAAATATTTTTTATTTCAGAAATTCTCTCTTCTGCGAATTTTAATTTTAAATCAGATTTTTTATTTTCACTTGCAAGTGAAATCTTTACTTTCTCAACTGCCAAATCAACTGGAAAAAGAAAATCTCCTGGTAGAGAATCATTTGAAGCTGCTACGACCCCCCCACCTCCTAATATAATTATTACGGCTAAAACACCCACAATCATTTTCTTCATATCATATTTCATATAATTTTTTAATATATTAATTAATAACGGTTTTTTTACTTGTTCATTTTGTGCGATTTTCACCATTGCCCCATGCCAAATAGCATCCTTATCACCTTCCGTAAGTTTTTTTGTTTTTATTTTTATTAATTTGTCTTCAAGATTATTCATAATTTAAAAACTTTCTTAACTTATTAATGGCTCTATGGTGAATCACTTTCGCATTGTTTTCACTTATACCCAATGAGAGGGCTATGTCTTCAAACTTTAAATCTTCAAAGTATCGAAGCTCTATGGTTATGCGTTCATTATCTTTTAGAGTTTGGATGTTTTGGAGAAGATTGCGATAATCTTCTTTCTCCCCGTCTTCACTTGGGATATCAAAGATTTCATCTAAGTCCACTTTATTCATACTCTTTGCTCGCGCCTTTATAAGTTGTCGGCGAGCGACCTTGAACAAAAAAGCATAAAAATGCACTTCACTTATATATTGAAACTTCGGCAAATATTTCCATAATGAGAAATAAATGTCTTGGCAAATATCTAAGGCTTCTCCTTTATCTTTTATTCTATAAAGAACAAACGAATACACACGATTTATTGTCAAATCATAAATCTCCTTAAAGGCAGTATTATCTCCTTGTGCTAACTCTATGCTTTTTTCTAAATTCATAATTAGACACTTATTATATGCCTAGACTTTAATAAAAGGTTACAAAACTATTTTAGGCTTAAATTAACTATATTTTGAGTAGCATCTAGTGTATACGAGAAATTTTTCTTCTCTTGTATGTGCCCATCTTCGTAAGTGACAATTCCTGTATCTTCTGAGGTATTAATATCAGCGTATAAAACATACCAAGTGCCACCCAATACTGCTTTTATAGGTGAGAGTGTGGAGATATTCTTTTTCAAATACGCCTCTACATTTTCTATTTCAACTAAATCATCACAAGCTACATCTGACATGTCCAGACTATAAGTTATAGCTTCCGGATTTTTATATACATACACTCCATCTCCCCTGTCAGACATTTCTCCGAAACCAACATCGGCCGTGCCTTCACCAAAAATTATTTTTAATTCTTCTGTCGTATTCATGCCTTCAGCCATAGTATCCCACATTGCAGAAATACGTCTCCCCATAAGCATTTGGTCAAGTTTACTCACGCTACCAACAAATTTTCCAACCTTAAAGTCTTTTTCAGCTGGTAAAAATTTTAATTCTCCGTCTACTTTATCTCCGGCTAAGTTCATACGAAGAGTATATTTGCCGATTGGTCCATTTGGGGATATATCTTTTTTATAAAAACAAAGAGAAATTACATTTTTAGGTATTTCATCATCAGGAACTATAGGCTCATCTTTTGCTCTTTTACCTTGCAATAACAATAAAATAACTACTACAATTATTAGTAAAAATACATTTCGCACTATTTTCCCTTTTTGATTAAACATATGCTAATTATAGCACTTTTTTAGGTTTTTATTTAAAGTCATTATGCAAACCATCAGTACAATTACATTCTACGAGCTCATGATTGTGATTTGCACAATCCGGTGCCTGACAGACTCCAGGCAAAGGTGAGACTCCCTTGCAACCCCCTTTACATATATAATGCTTTTCTTGTTTTGTTTCTTCATTCATACATAAATTATACCAAATTCCTTTATTTTTAAATACAGTTTTAAAATTGACACATAGTGATATAGGTGGTAATATAATTACGAATTAAGTTCCGACTTAGACGTATTGGTGTCGTAAACCAAATTTTTCTTTGTAAATTTCATAATCATGGAAATATTCCTATTAGTATATCCAAAATACAATACCGAAACTTGTAATTTAACTCTACAAGGGAAAAGAGATGCTAAAAAATTCTTTAACATCGTAGATCCCCTGATACCTGCTCAAGATAAGATAAATGTCTTACACTGTTCTGTGAGGCATATAGAAGAAATAGCGAGAATGATTAACTACAACCTAGGTGAGGGAGAAAAAGATGGAGATCCTTTAAATCTCGACAAGTTTTCGGAGAAAGACATAATGTACCTTGAAGTCAAAAACGTTCAAAGTGCTATTTTAGTATGTCACCAACCCATACCCTACCTAGAGAGGTTAATGGAGAAAGAACCGGAAGTGGTTAAGAACCTTTTTCCACTTAATGGTGGTTATGCGCTTCACTTAAAAGTAAGTAGTGGTTCTTATGCAACTAGTATAAAAACTACTACGAGAAATAAGATACATTTGAACTAATAATACCCTAAGCACAGAACAACGTGCTTAGGGTTATTTTTTTAATTTATTTCAATATCTATATAAGCCACTTGAGGGAATTTCTCAAGAATATTTTTCTCAACCATATTGATATGATTTCCAACAAGACGAGGAATACGGTCTGTTGTCTTAAACATCAACTTGGCAAACTTTTTAAAATCATCTTTTATATCATCAAATTCTTCTTTCAAATCCCCTGCTTCATATATTTCTTGATATAATGGTGAGCCATTCCACTCTACAGTAGAAAAAATTCTATATTTACCAATATCAACTGCCACAGATTTAAACTCTACAACATGCTCTATACATGGATCTCTTAACAATTCTTCTATTATTTCTTCTGTCACAAGAGCACTTAATGGTTTACCTATAATATATCCGTGATTTTTAATAATTAAAATAACTGCCAAAAAGCCCAAAACTAATCCAATTGCTATTCCACCAAGTGCATCATAGGTCATGTCTCCTGTAATATAAGTGGCCCATTGTGCAATAAGAGCAAGTAATACACCTAAAACTGCGGCACCGTCTTCGTATATAATTGCAAGCAAGATTGGATCTGCATCTTTAAAAATTTGTTTCGAAATAGCTCTACCATTTTTTAACTCTTTCAAAGCAAGCCATAAAGTTATCCCTTCGACTACTAATGCTATTAAAAGAATAAAAACACTAAATATATTAAATGAATGAATTTCAGAACTTCTATGCAAAAGAGAATCTATGGAATGATAAATAGTAATACCTGCACCGATAAATAAAATTCCACATGCTGAAATTAAAGACCAAAAAAATCTTTCAATACCATAACCATATCCCCGCCTTGTATCTGCGGGTTTTTTAGAACGCTTAAGACCTATTAAGAGTAAAGATTGATTTAAAGTATCAGCAAAACTATGCACGCTTTCTGCAAACATACTCGTAGAGCCCGTCACGAAAAAGACAATAGTTTTTATTATTGTCACAAAAGTATTACCGAGGAGTGCGGCTATTACAGACTTTTTTCCTTGAACATATGCCATGAGTATTTATTATATCATTATCTATTCTTCATCTCTTCTTCTATAAGCATCATTTTTCTCTTTTCTTTCCTTGTCTTCTTTTTTATTATCTCTCATTTTTTCTCTGTGTTCATCTCTACTTTTCAATAATAAATCTCTAGCCTCTTTTCTTTCTTCTTCTCTTCTTGCTTCCATTCTAATTAAGGCATCTTTTTCCAACTTTCTTTTCTCTTCTTCTTTTTCGTAATTCTCTTCGTAAAGTGTCATAAAATTTTACCTATTCCCTTTATGTTTTTTAAATAAATAAGCTGAAAGTGGTATCGCAATTATAGTAAATCCTAAACACCAAATTATTGCTAGAGTCATGTGGTTACTCATCGGTGTACCGATGAGAAGTGACCTTAATGCTTCAATAACGTGCGTTATAGGTTGATTCTCCGCAAAGAACTTTATTGCCGGAGCCATGCCATCAGTTGGAGTAAATGCACTTGAAGCAAATGTCAGTGGGAATATCATAACAAACCCTATCCATTGAACTGCTTCGATAGAACGAGCAACGAGACCCATAATAGCGGAAAGCCAAGAAATAGCAAAAGTAAAAAGTAATAAAAGGCCAACAACTTGAAGCCATTCTAATGGTGTCGCATTTGGTCTAAAACCTACAAGTAATGCTATACCTACCATAAATACAGATGAGAGGGTGTTGCGTATCAAATCCCCTATCACATGACCTGTAATTACAGCCGAGCCTATAATTGGTAAAGATTTTATACGTTCTATAATTCCCTTCTTTAAATCATTTGCCACAGATAGCGATGTGGTAAGTGCACCGAAAGCTGCCATTTGAACCCAAATACCTGCTACTAGATAATTTACATAAGAGACCTCTCCAGTATCTATGGAACCACCAAAGACATAACGGAAAAGTAACATAAACATAACTGGAGAAATAATGATTGAGAGAAGTTGATCTAAATTTTGAAAAATATGTTTACAACTTCTTCCAACTAATATCAAAGTATCAAAAAAAGCAAAATATAATTTTGATTTCTTCATCGGCACTGCAATATCATTTTTTGTAGTTAGTGTTTCCATATTATTTTTCTTCTTTTTTATCTTCTAAAACAGTTCCTACTCCAGTAAGCTTTAAGAAAACGTCATCTAGTGTCGGCTTGTGTAGAGAAAAACTTTCAACTTCAATACCTCCAGCTTCGAGTTTATCTAAAATCTTTTTCAATTCTGCTACTGACCCACCAGTAGTCACTGAAATAAGTATTTCTTCTTCTTTAAAGAAAGCCACATCATTACCTATTGCCACCTTAGCTTTCTCAAAATCATTTTTAGATTTCAAAACTATTTCCAATCTTTCTTTTCCAACTTTATCTTTGAGTTCATTGGCTGTTCCACTTGCGATGATTGTGCCGTGATCTAATACCACAATCTTATCTGCCAATTTATCTGCTTCATCTAAGTATTGAGTGGTGAGTAATATTGTTGTCCCTTCTTTTAAAAGTCTTTCAACTATTTCCCAAATTTTCAAACGACTCCTTGGGTCAAGACCTGTGGTTGGTTCGTCTAAGAAAAGTATTGGTGGTGTCGCAATTAAAGATACAGCTAAGTCAAGCCGTCTTCGCATTCCTCCAGAATATGTTTTCGCAGGGCGGTCTGCAGCATCAACTAAATCAAATTCCTTTAAAAGTTCTTCTGTGCGTCTCTTTGTATCTACTTTGCTTAAGTGATAGAGCCTGCCCATCATATTTAGATTATCTCTTCCTGTGAGATATTCATCCACTGCCGCGTATTGACCAGTAAGGCCGATATTTGCCCGCACTCCATCAGCTTCTTTAACTTACATCATAGCCTGCAATAACAGCAGTCCCCGAATCAGGTTTTAAAAGCGTACTTAAAATACGAACCATGGTTGTCTTTCCTGCTCCATTTGGTCCTAAAAGTGCGAGCATTGTCCCCCTCTTTACATCAAGGTCAATACCTTTTAATACTTCCACTTTCCCGTAAGACATTTTAAGTCCACGAATAGATATTACATTTTCATTTTCTATATTTTGCATTTATTTTTATATTAAAAAATTAATCCTAGAATTACGCATCAAATAAATCAATCTTTTTATTTTTTACATGTGGAATTCGAGGAACAACAATTGCTACAAGCCCAGCCAAAATTGCTACTACATAAAAACCAAAACCAATACTCATACCAATAGCTCCAGCAAACCACAAACTCGCGGCTGTGGTTAAATTTTTCACACTTGTTCCTTCTTTTAAAATAAGTCCAGCACCTAGGAAACCTATACCTGTGACTATCTGTGCTGCAATTCTAGATTTTGAAGCTGGGTCTACCATGCCTGAAAGTAATGTAAAAAGCATCGCCCCAGAAATAACAAATATGTGAGTACTGATACCAGCATCTTTCCCCCTGCTTTCTCGCTCAGCACCTATTAAATAACCCAATACTACTGCTAAAAGCATGCTAATAATGAACTTTATTTCTATATCTCCTATAAATAATTCGAACATTTTCCTATTATAGCAAAAAATCAATAACTGCGAAAATACGCACTGGCGCTTCTGTAGCATCTTTTATTTTCATTGGCATTATAAAAATTTTTGCTCCGACACTAGGAACCTTATCTACATTTGCAATATTTTCTACTAAATATTTATCTCCACCCAAAATCATTCTATGCACTGGAAATCCATTAGCTCCAACATCAGCAGATAAAGTATCAGTGCCGAGTCCAACAATACTCCTCTCTAAAAGTAATTTAGCTGTATCTTCATGTACGCTTGGGAATTTATAATTATTTCTATACTTGTCTCTATCCTCCCAGTACTTACTCCAACCAGTATAAAAAATTACAAAGGATTTTTTGGGTATAACGCCATGTTCTTTTTCAAATTTTGAAATTACATCTGGAATTATAATATAATTTTCATCTGCCTCATTACTCACATCAATGACGATGCAATCAATAATCAACTCATCTTCTCTGAGAAAATCTATAGTTCGTCCGCCTTCTGCCACATGTGCTGGTGCATCCATGTGTGTGCCAACTCCTGCGCCACATTTTACTTTATTTGTTCTAAATAAGTCAGGGATGGTGCAATCTTTATAATCTGTATCAATAGAAAGTTCAAAATTATAAGAGCCATCCCATGTCGGAATGTCTTTTGAAAGAGAATACGTAAGATCAATTACTTTCATTTATTTTCTAAAACCTTAATTGATCTATTTATAACAACAAATCCATAACCCCAAATAAATGGCAACCAAAGAGGCATCAAACCAAATAAAGAAATTCTTTCAAAAGTTTCTACTCCTGTACTTATAAATATAGATTCAAAAATAGTCATCATTATAAAACCAAAAATAAAAATCTTTACATCATTTCTGTCTTTCTTAATAAGAAAAGAAGCAGTGATAATGACTAAATAAAAAAATGCGAGCCACTTATCATCTTGTATAAGTGGTATTAACCCTATCATTACTAATATTGGAAAAGAATACTCAAATATTTTCCAAGCTTTTTCTTTTATATGTAAATGTTGATTCATATATAAAATTATACCACACTTATTTATAAATATAATGAAAGTATAAATTCAGTAATAGGGAGCTTCCTAAGAAAAAAGTCGCTGCCCACATGAAAAATACAGGAGAAAGTCTGTTTTGAGTAATCTTACGAATATAGAAAGTAGCCCAAGTATGGTCATAATTTAATTCTATATCAATTTTCTTCCTCAAGAAAAATTCCCATCTACTGAGCAAACAGTAACCTAAAAATAAATCAAATAAAAGAGTGATACCTGTTGTCACTAAGTAAACATACCACAAATTTGGTATGGCCCAACCAAATAAAACTATCAAAAATACAAATAAATGTATAAAGAAAAGAAAATCTGCTGAAATTTTATAAATTAGTTTCATTTTAATTATTTATCACCATGAACTCCCCTTCTTTTAATGCATATACCCGTAACTCCTCTTTATAATTTTTTAAATCTTCCAAAGATTTATCCCAATTTACATTATATTCTTCTGACTTCCAGTGGACAATTACCTTTGCTGATGTTAACCCAAAGCCTTCTTTAATAACATGAGAGTTTAGTCCGTAAAAATACTTTACTATAACATTAGCACCGGCTGAAGTGCCTGCTAGAGTTTTTCCTTCTAACTCTTTTATCCAGCTTTGATTTTTATTTAAAATATTTATAAGAGGATCAGTATGCCCTCCTCTTATAAAAATTACATCAGAATTTTTGACTTGTTCTGTGAAGTTCTCTATTTGGGCTAACTCAAGCTCGAAGTTTTTTATGTATTTGGTAAAAAATATTTTATCTTTTTCAAATGTTTCCTCCCAAGCTTCTATTGGCCTTGCAAACATGCAGTCTAAAATCTTGATTGATTTTTTATCAATACCACTGATTAACTCCTCACAAAAAGCCTTACCTTTGTCTTCGGCTTTCTGTACATATCCTCCAACTAAAATATATTTCGTGCTCATAAATTTTAATCTAAAATAATCTCTCGTATTGTTTTTAAAAGTAGATCTCTATCTTTACCATTAAAACTATGGTCACCATCTAGTGATGTCAACTTAATTTTTGTATTTAGCTCTCCTAAATCAACTTTTGGTAAAATAATATCTTGATTTGCATTTATAATTATCAATTCGGTTTTTTCAACAAAGGAATTGTATGCTTCAAATGGTTTAACATTTTTTCTCTCTAACCAGCATTCTTTAGGAACAAATCTCACATAACCATCAAGCACGGGTAGCCTAGACATACCTTCTAAATTTATTTCTGCATTAGGACGAGAAGCATATCTTTTCAATGTATGCTCTATACTTAAATCAAATACTGGAGCAAGTAATATAGTTTTTCTGATACCTTCCGGCTTGGCTATCGCAGGTATTAATGTTCCCATTGAATGGCCAATTAAATCTATAACTGAATTTGGGTTTTTTTCTTTAACTTCACTTATAACATTCTCTAATTTTTTAACTTGTTCGCTTATTGGACAAATCGTAATTGCTTTATTCTCTTCATCAATATCATAATAATCAAATAAAACTGACTCCGCCTCTGGAATTTTTTCTGCTATATCAATAAGTAACCCTAAATCATCTTTCTTGACTCCATGCCCGTGTGAAAATATTACAATGTGTTTTTTATCTTTCATAAATTTATTCCTAAAGTTTTTAAATACTCCGCAAATGATTTTGAGTCTGTATAGACATAACCTGTGATACCGAGCTTTTCACTTGCAAGGACATTTTCTTTGTTATCATCAATAAATACACATTCTTCGGGCTTTGAACTTATCTTCTCTAGAGCATGTAAATAAATTTCCTTATCTGGTTTTACCATCCCGACTTCTGAAGAAATTACTATTTCATCAAAAAGATTTTTAAATTCGGGATAAAGTATATAAATTTTTCTTTCAAAAAAAGAAGCATTTGCATTAGAAAGAAGTATGGTTTTAAATCCTGTGTTTTTAAGTTTACCTATCATATCAGCCAAGGTTCTATCTAATTTTAGGTACGTATCTATTTCATCTCGTATAGCTTCTTTAGTTAAATTTATTCCTTCATATTTTGAAAAATATTCTGCCATATCGTCTTCTGACATTTTACCCAAATCAAATTCTCTTAGAATGTCATGTAGTTTTTCATCTATGAATCCATGCTTTCCACTTTTGTGTTTATACCAATTAGACAATGGTGGGTCACAAATAACCCCAAAGCAATCAAATATAAAAGTGTTTATTTTTGTATCCATTTTATTTCTTATCTTTTACTTTTCTCTCATCTGTTGATGCTAGGAGAGTATTTACACTATTTAGTAGTGTTTTCACTTTTTCATGAATTTGTTCAATATTTTGCATGTCTTCTTTGCGCATACCCTCTTTATTCATCAGCGTCGTCTCAGTAAGCCAAGAAATACCAGTAAGTGGTGAACGCAAATCGTGTGTAGCAAGAGAGAAAAGTTTTTCTTTAAAAGAAATATACTCTTTTTCTTTTCTTCGTAAAAGAAGGCCAATAAAAATTAAAATCAAAACGAAAATAGTAGAAATTATTGGTATAGCAAGGTGAGTATATAAATTTCTAAAATATCTATCTGCACTCATGTCCATACCGAGCACAGCTATGACTTGACCTTCGTGCTTGATAGACACGAGTGAAGTAAGCCAGCTCCCCCATCTGTCAGTGCTAAATTCTATACCTTCACCTTTCTCACCTTTCAATATTTCAATATCTAAATCAGTTGCCTCGTCGTAAACTTGCCCTGGTGGAGAATAATCTTCTGAAGTATCAGGTTCGGAGTCCAAATAGAAAAAAACTTGATCATTTCTATATCCTAAAAAATACACGAAACGTACTTCTTCATTTGTGGCTCGGATTGTTTCTAATTTATTTTTAAGTGATAAGTATACAGGACTAGTTAAATCTAGAGGAGTACCCGTTAAATTCATAATATCATCAATATTAAAAGCGACGGCCATAGAGGCAACATCTTTTAATAGAGTTTTCTGTGTATTATTTGAGACATCTTTGTAAGTATAGAAGGTTGCAAAAATTCCAACAAGAAGAATAATAACTATTATGACAACATAGTACCAAGAGAATAATTGACTAGACGATTTATAATTCATTACTAAATTTCTTTACTGAGTAAATCTTTCACTTTTTCTAAAATCTCCACTGGATTCACTTTTGACTTTAAAAGAAACAAAGAAGGCTTATCTGCGACTATTCCTTTCATGACTTCATCATTAGCATCAAAATTCGTAAGGATAATGACAGGGACTTTCTCTCCCCAAGGACCTGCTTTACGGATTTCATGTAGAACACTCATGCCGTCTGCTTTATCCATTTCCACATCTGTAATTATTAAGTTCGGCTCTTTATTTAAAGCTTGTACTAAACCTTCATTGCCGTCTCTAGCAGTGAGCATTTGAAAACCTTCCGCACTAAATACAGTAATAAGGGACTTCAAAATCATCTCGTCATCATCAATAAGTAAAATTTTTGTATCTTTTGGGTTCATATCAATATTATAACACTTCTATTAAACAACTACCTACACTTCGCTCCAGAGATTGGGCTGTATAAAGTAGTTGCTGTACATCCAGGAATCAAGGTCGAAGTTGAGCCCAATAAAATTGCACGAGATGCGGGGCCAAAAACTCCGTCTGCTGTTAAGCCTTTACTAATTTGAAAAGTAATTACTGCAGACTTAGTCTTAGGACCAAAAGTTCCATCTGGATTTATGCCAAGAGCAGACTGCATTGCCTTAACATCATCCCCCACCATGCCGAGTTTTAAAGTTCTAGCTATGCCAGAAACTACAGCAACTTTTTTCACAAGAGAATCTAATATTTCTGTAGGTAAGACAATACCCAAGCTTTGAGCTAAAAGTAATTCACTTTTATAATTTGAAACAACGAAATTTATAAGAACTTCTTCATCGTCCTCATCATTCATTTCATCTAATGCTTGGAGTAAACTCTCAATTTTATCTTTCAAAATAAAAATTTTAGTTAATCGAGGAAATGGGTCTACTGCATCTCCGTCGTCATCATGAAGTTCATAATGCAAATGCGGTGCAGTTGATATAGCATTACCAGTGTTGCCTACATAACCGATAATCTCCCCTACTTTCAAAACATCTCCTTCATCAATATCTGCGAAAGAATCCAAATGCATATATGCCATACTCTCACCTCCAGGATTTGCCGTATAAACATAAAGTCCTGCAGAGTCGCCCTCGCCTATACGAGTAACCACTGCTTCTGTAGGGCTCGCTATCGGTGTGCCTTTTGGTGCCATGATATCTAAGCCTTCGTGTTTCCGCCCTCCACTTCGAGGGTCTCCAAAATTTCTAACGATATTATTCGGAGTTGTGCCGAAAAGTAATGGCACAGGTAAATCGTCTACTCTGTCATTACCTAAATCATTAATTTTATTTTGTAGCGAACTTCCTCCACGATGACGAGCAAAGGCAACATCGGGTGCTAACATACCAACTATAAATACAAAAAGAAAGAAAGATACTACAGTATTTTTTAGTAATTTATTCATACTTCAATTATAGCATGTATAACATTGTAAAAAGCTTTAAAATTGGTATACTCATTATTGTCCGGAAATTTATTGATATCCTATTGGGGGATCGTCTAATGGTAGGACAGAGGCCTTTGAAGCCTTTAATTGGGGTTCGAATCCCTGTCCCCCAGCACTATAATAACTTATCTTTATCCACATTTTTACTATACTTGACTTGACTTATATTGTGTGGTTATGATACTATCTTTCTAATTTGGTTCTTAGAAAAAATATTAGGTTTTCAGTGTGGCTCTTTGGGCATAAACAATTATTTCCAAAAAGCCATACTGAATTTCTCCGTTGATTTCAGTTTAAATGGTGTTTTTTCACACTTTAATTTTTTCAATATGAAAACATTATCGTCGTTTAAAGGCTCCCCACCTAAAAGGGGAATAGGGATTTGCCTCCTCATTGTGATGTTCTTCGCAATGATGAGTAGTATAGCAACTTCAACAGCAGCAGCCCGGGCCGACCTCCCTGACAAAGTCGAAAAAGCCGTTCAGGTATCGCCTGGATATGCCCAACAACTTTTGGTTGTATCTATTGAAGGTAAGATGAACATCGCCGCAAACCAGGAATCCTCGGTGGATATCATGGCAGCAGCAAATCAAAAAGAAGAAAGCATTTACCTGCAGGCCGCCGTTGTGCCTCCACTCATTGCTCAAAGAAACAGCAATATGAAGGTATACGGAATCCAATCAAGCAGCGACCAAAACTCACTGATGATCCCAATTGCGACTGTGGAGGTGCCCAACATCGGATATGTTATTACATCCGAAAATTTGAACCTGAGCCAACTTGTTGCCGTCTGGAATAAAAAAAGAATGACAGAAGAATTGTCGTTGATCCCGGAGGTCCAGGTGAAAAGGATGATCAATCCTACATCAGGAAGTGCAATGGTAACAAGTCTGCTCAAGGAGATGAACCAAAACTGCGCTGCAACAGCTAAGACTAAGGAGAATGGTCGCCAAAACCTACAGAATGATCCTGCTAAAGAAAATCCAAGTGCCGTACAGAAAAGAGACGGTCAGGGAACGATAGCAATGGTCATTGCGTAACACAAGGTTGGAGACCGGACTCCCAATTAAATCCGTACTATGTACCTTTTGAGAATATTTTTTCACGAAAATAATTTTCTGTAAACAAACAACAGTAAACCTAGAGCCTAACAAGCTCTGTATGAACAACATACATCTCTTATCTCATTAGCGAAAAAAGCTAATGGACTATGTTAAGATGGGGTGATTTAATTCTATTCTAAGCCCTTGGAAGTAATTCCAAGGGCTTTTTTTATTCTTTTTCTAGAATTTTTACCAAAGCGAGCTCAAGTGGAAGCTCGGGGATGAATGCATTATCTATATTTGCATACGCTTCTAAAAGCACAGCAAGAGATTTTGAACGGAGCATTCCCTCTTTATCTTCTTTCAATAAACTTTTTAAAAATACTAAATCATCTTCAGATAAATCATTACTCATATCGTCTGCGAGCTTTGGAGCATAACGAAGAATCATTGCCATACGAAATTTTAAAATCAATAATTTCATAAACAACTTCATGTCCAAATTCTCCATACTTATATCTCTGACTGTCTTTATCCCCCGCTCCAAGTCCGCATGAGCTATGGCAGAAAGAATTTCATTTACCAAAGTCGTCTTAGGAGCACCAGTAATTTTCTCAATATCTTCTTTACTTACTTTTTTTCCTTTAGAAAAATTTAAAACTTTTTGGAGCACTCCAAGTGCATCCCGAAAAGAACCGTCAGCGAGTATCGCAAGGAGTTCACTTGCTCCTTTCTCTAGTTCATAGCCTTCTGCCTCTGCTACTTCTTCAATTAAAATTTTTGCAATATTTTCAGTCGGCTTTTTAAAATTAAAAACCTGGCAACGAGAAATTATAGTCTCAGGGACTTTATGAAGCTCGGTCGTCGCTAGTATAAATATCACATGCTTTGGAGGCTCTTCAAGAGTTTTCAATAACGCACCCCAAGCATCCTTGGAGAGCATATGGACTTCGTCTATTATGTAAACTTTGTATTTTGAATCAAAAGGCAATACTCGCACACCGTCTCTAAGCTCACGAATATCGTCTATGCCTCGGTTTGATGCGGCGTCTATCTCATACATGTCATTTACTGACACACCTATTTCTTTCGCAAAAATACGAGCCACAGAAGTCTTACCTGTGCCTCGTGAGCCCACAAAAAGATAAGCATGAGAAACATTGCCGTCTTTGACGGATTTCTCGAGTACTGAAACGATATGCTCCTGCCCTTTCACATCATTAAAGGTTGCTGGGCGGTATTTACGATATAGTGCTAAATCATGCATAAAAAGAGTATATCAAAATTTCTTTAAAAAATCATTTACTATTTTTTCAACCCCGTCTGCATTTTCGGCCTCCATGAGTTCCACACGGAGCTCTTTTGCACCTTCAAAATTATTCACATAAGCTTTGTAGTGCTTTTTCATAATTGCAAAATTTTTATGTTGACCCAACATTTCTTCAAAAAGTTTTGTGTGTTCTACCATAACTCGCAATTTCTCTGTAAGTGAAGGAATATTATTTGAAAGGACTTTCGGAGCGCGACGGCGCGAGAAGGAAAAAATTTTTTCCAAAAAATTATTTGTGCCTTTCAAATGATGTTCCGAACGAGGACTACTGAAAAGCCACGGATTTCCGAATATTGCGCGTCCGAGCATCACCCCATCACAATCATATTCTTCACATTTACTTTTTCCATCTTGCATATCCAAAACATCACCATTACCAATTATTAAAGTCTCGGGAGAAATTTCATTTCTAATTTCCACCACCCTTTTCATCACATCCCAATGTGCAGGCACAAGAGACATTTCTTTACGAGTTCGCAAGTGCACAGTGAGTGCTGATACACCCTCTTTTAAAATTTCTGGTATCCATGTTTCAATTTCATTTTTATTATAACCAATACGAGTCTTCACAGAGACAGGTAAACCACCCCCGCCTTCTTTCGCAGCTCTGATTATAGCTCGCGCAAGCTCAGGATTCTTTATCATACAAGCTCCAGCACCTTGTTTCTCAATACTTTTATCAGGACAACCCATATTAATATCTATACCATCAAAACCAAGCTCCTTACACAATTTGGAAGCTTCACGAATATTGTCCGGATTGGCTCCAAATATTTGCGCCACTATTGGATGTTCATTTTCACCATACTTCAAATCAATAAGAAGTTTTTCTCGTGCTTTGGGATGTGCCAAACCATCAGCAGAGACGAATTCAGTCCAAAAAACATCGGGCTTTCCATATTTTGCAATTATCTGTCTAAAAGCACAGTCAGTGACATCAGCCATTGGGGCTAAAACAAAGAATGGTTTATTTAATTTTTTCCAAAATCCCAAATTAATCATTAAATTTATAAGTAACCCTATTGCCAAACCTTAAATCAATGTATTCCAAGGAATCATATTTTTCCTTCAAATTTTTTTGTAGCGGATCAGTAGTGACTCCTGCCTGAAAATTTTCTGCCATTTTTATTAAATCAGCATCATTATTTAAAATAATTTTGGGCGCATTGGGTGGCAGTTTACCTCCCGATAAATAAATCTCTATCTCACCATTTTCTTTCATAAATATTGAGGATGGATTTATATCTTCACTTGAAATATTTTCTATAAAACCTACGACATCTACGAAATTTTCATTTAAATATTTCGAACCTGCAGGCTCTGGAGCATCTATGGCTCCAAAAAATTTCAAATAAACATCATTAGAAAAATAAGGTGCTTCATCGAAAATATACCCATTATCATCCATAAAATAACATTTATTCTCTTCCGGTTTCATGCCTTCTTCAGGTAGTCCCACACCACACCAAGTATATATGCCTGTACGCTCCCCCACAGTAATTTCTAAAATTCTATTTGCTTTTATTTTTACTTCAATATCTTTTAACCTTTTATATGTATCTTCTAATTCTATTTTTATTTTATCTTTAGGCAGAAGGATAAAATTGGTTTTAGGTAAAAAATACAGATAGTGCCCTGCCATACTTTCATTTACGATTTTTTCAATGTCTTTAGTTTCTATTATTTTATTGCCCTCAACTAGAACACTCTCAATATTTAATTTCGGTATTCTAGATATAAAACAAAGTGCAATAAATAAAATGAGTACGCAGACTAAAATAAATATAATTCTATTTCTTATTACCCTCTTCTTTTTTTTCTTTATTTCTAGAAGGCGCGGAGTATTTAAAATACTTTTTTTCATAGTATTTCACTGCTACTTAATGAATTCTTTTCCTCCCATATATTTTCTCAAAACTTCAGGGATTTTTATAGAGCCATCTTCTTGCTGAAAATTTTCTACCAAAGATGCTGGAAGACGAGATGTGGCACAAGCTGTATTGTTTAATGAATGAGTAAAGCGCAATTTTCCGTCATCATCTCTATATTTGATACCAAGTCTGCGTGTTTGAAAATCGTGAAAATAAGAAGAAGAGTGAGTCTCTCTGTATTTTTCTTGTGAAGGCATCCAAGCTTCTATATCATATTTCTTTACTTGCCCTAAGCCCAAGTCTCCTCCGCAGTTTAAAACGACATGATAAGGAATACCGAGCTCTTGCATCAAGTGCTCCACATGAGCTGTGATTTCTTCATGCCACTTTACACTCTCTTCATGAGAAGCCTCAGTCAATATGACTTGTTCTATTTTGAAAAATTCATGCACTCTTATTATTCCTTTTATATCTTTGCCATGCTTCCCCGCTTCCGCACGAAAACAAGGAGAGAAACTAATATATTTTTTAGGTAAATCTTTTTTATCTAAAACTTCATTCATATGATATCCCATAGTAGCCACCTCTGCTGTTCCTGCTAGGTATTCATTTTCTCCTACTTTATATAAATCTTCTTCTGATTGAGGAAGCATGCCTGTGCCTATCAAAGACTCTTTACGCACAAGTGAAGGCACAATCATCGGCGTATAACCTTTTTCAATAAAATAATTCATGAAATAATTCCACAATGCAAAAAATAAACTTGCTCCATCATTTTTCATGAAATATCCCCGAAAGCCGGAAACTTTCACTCCGCGTTCAAAATCTACCATGTCTAATGCCTCCATCAATTCCACATGACTCTTCGGTGTGAAATTAAAAACTGGTTTTTCTCCCCAAGACCGGACTTCAACATTCTCTTCATCACTTGCTCCCTCTGGTACAGTAATGTCTGGAACATTTGGCACATGTATCATTATTTTCTGCCATTCTTCAGTAATACTTTTCAATTTTTCTTCTTTAGTTTTTATATCTTCCTTAACTACACGCATTTCTTCAATAAGTTGCATTTTCGCAGAACTCTCTAAATCGCGAGAAATCTGCATTGAGACTTTATTGACCTCCCCACGCAAATCTTCTACTTCTTTTAAGATACTGAGACGCTCATCATCAAGAGAGATTAATTTATCAATATCAATTTCCACATGCTTTTTGCGAGCCCCAGCCTGCACTATGTCTTTATTTTCCCGAATAAATTTAATGTCTAACATATGTTTGATTATATAATAAAGTTGATATAATGAAAAGTATGAAGATTGAAAAGCTTCCTAAGGAAAAATTTCCTCCGGCTCTGCTTGAAATTCCTCAGCCACCTGAGAAATTATTTATAATTGGTGAATTACCTCCGCCAAACTTAATTCCTCTTTGTGTTGTTGGTTCTCGTAAATTTACCTCTTACGGTAAGGAGTGTTGTGAAAAATTAATCACTGGGTTAAAAGGATATCCTATAGTTATCGTATCTGGTTTAGCACTTGGTATCGACACAATTGCGCACAGAAAAGCACTTGAAGTGGGATTGAAAACTTTAGTCTTTCCTGGATCAGGACTTTCTATGGAAGCTATTTATCCGAAAACAAATTTAAAATTAGCACAAGAAATTATTGAAAAAGGTGGTTGTATAATTTCTGAATTTGAACCAAATTTCAAAGCTACTCTTTGGAGCTTTGGGCAACGTAATAGACTGATGGCGGGATTATGTAAGGCAACACTAATCATAGAAGCAGACGAAAGGTCAGGCACATTAATTACTGCTAGGCTCACAACAGAATATAATCGTGATTTATTGGTTGTACCAAATTCAATTTTCGCATCCAATTCAAAAGGCACGAATAAATTACTTAGACAGGGTGCTACACCTATAACTTGTGTAGAAGATTTATTAGAAGCTTTAGGATTTGAAATTCCAAAAGATGAAGAGCGTCAAGCAAAACTTTTTGCTGATTTGTCACCTGAAGAAAATAAAGTAGTAAAACTTTTACGTGAACCGATGCCGAGAGATGAACTCATCCGTGCACTTAAAATGCCGACCCCGCAAGCCAATGCACTACTTTCAATTATGGAAATAAAAGAACTCATCAAAGAAGAATTGGGAGAAATGAGATTGTATTAAAAATAAAAAAAACACCCATACTAAAGGTATAAGTGTTCTATCGGATTGGATGTTGAGAATTTCTAACCTTCCGATATGGTTAGAGATTAATTTTTCTTCGGTTTTACAAGTTTTTGCTTATAATCAACACCACGAATGGTATCAGTCACAAAAATAATAGGTGCCCGAGCCATCTCCGGTGTAGTTACTCCCTCTATTGTTTTAACAGTAACTGGAGTACCTGGACTTGTAATTGTAATCACTTCATTTGGGTCGTAGAACAATCTACTGCCCTTACCTCCAAACAAATCCCAAATTTCTTTCTTCTTGGACATTGACCAAGAGTCAATCATCACAGAATCCGGATGATTAAAAAGTGGTGTAAGTAACGGCATCATGGTTTTATCTTGAACCATGTAAAATAACTGCTTACCGTTAGCAAAAGTAGCTATATAGCCTTTCATCACTACCTCTTTTCCATTTACAAATCCTTTAGTAATAATGGTGTCTAAGAAACACGCGGTTTTGTAATCAATAACAAACCTATTAGAACCACTACGGAGATCGATAAGTGTACTGTCTGTGTAAAACGTTCTGCCATCAACTAAGTATTGAGACATAGCGCTATCAGTAACAAAAGGTATAAGGTAATTTTGTTCTTTCGGAATTTCTGTGCTGAGATTTTTTTTGCTCGCACAAGATTCCAAAAGAAGCATAGCTACCATTGCCCCAATCATAAGGATGGTAAGCAGGAAATTATTCCTGCGTGTTTTATTATTCATGACAAATAACGAGTTTGGTGAGTTCATATTATAGCACATTTATATGCATTTTGTCAATAAAGTTTGCTAAAGTTTTTATTTTCATGTAATACTATGTCTAATGAAATTATTGATTGTGGAGTCCCCTTCAAAAGCAAAGACTATTGAGAAATATCTCGAAGGTGCTTTTACTGTGCGTGCATCTGTGGGCCACATTCGTGATTTACCTAAGTCCAATAAAAAAGCAATTGATATTGAAAATGGTTTCAAGCCTTTTTACGAAATTTCAAAAGGCAAAGAAAAAGTCGTGCATGAATTAGAAGGACTTGCAGAAAAAGCAAAAGAGATACTACTAGCTACAGACCCTGACCGTGAAGGAGAAGCTATTGCTTGGCATATTGAAGAATTATTAAAACAAGACAAAAAAGTAAAAGCTCCAATTCAAAGAGTAGCCTTTCATGAAATTACCAAAGAAGCTGTAGAGGAAGCATTAAAGCATCCCAGAAAAATTGATACAGATTTACGTAAAGCTCAAGAAGCCCGAAGAGTATTAGACCGCCTAGTGGGTTATGATTTATCAGGACTCATTTGGAAAAAAGTTCGCTACGGTCTTTCAGCTGGACGAGTTCAATCCCCTGCACTACGTATAATCATGGAGCGCGAAAGAGAAATCCGTGCATTTATTCCAGAAAAATTCTGGCGATTAAAAGGACTTTTTGAAACTCTTAAAAAAGAACAATTAACTCTTGAATGTGGAGATGAGCCTCGTGATGAAAAATTAGTAAATAAAATTTTATCTGCTGGAAAAAGTGGTGACTGGATTGTGGACAGTGTTAAGGAGTCTGAACAAAAAAGAAGTCCGAAGGCTCCTTTTACAACTTCAACATTGCAACAAACAGCGAGCTCAAGACTTGGATATTCTCCTTCTCGCACTATGCAATTAGCTCAAAAACTTTACGAATCTGGACATATCACTTACATGCGTACAGATAGTACAAATTTATCTAAAGTAGCTCAAGAACAAATAATTACTCAAATTAAAAAAGCTTATGGTGATAAATATGTAGAAGCAAGGACGTTTAAAACAAAATCTAAAAATGCTCAAGAGGCTCACGAGGCTATACGCCCGACACATATAGAGGTAAAGCACGCTGGCACAGAAGAACAACAAAAACTTTACCAGTTAATTTGGGAGCGAACTATCGCTTCTCAAATGTCTGATGCGAAATTACTTAAGACGAAAGTAAGTGCAGTGATAAAAGGCCATGAGGACTTACCAGCATTTTCTGCAACAGGCTCACGACTCCTTTTCCCTGGATGGCTAGAAGCGGACTTGGGCTCACGAAGTGAAGATGTAGAATTACCAGAGTGCAAAGAGGGAGAAAAGTTAAAATTATTGGAATTGAATTCTGAAGAGAAATTTACTGAACCACCAGGACGTTATAGTGAGGCCGGACTTATTAAAGAACTAGAAACCAGAGGCATCGGACGCCCGAGTACTTATGCATCTATCATGCGAACACTTGAAGAGCGCGAATATGTCCGTAAAGAAGGCCGAACACTTTTCCCTACTGATGTGGGTGAAGTTGTTTCAGACTTTTTAGAAAAAAACTTTGCAGACTATATATCAGATACTTTTACAGCAGATATGGAAGACAAGCTCGATGAAATTTCTAGAGGTGAACGAGAGTACGAAAAAACTTTAAAAGAATTCTATGGGCCATTCTTGAAAGAAGTAAAGGCTAAAGATAAATTAGAAAAAGCTACAAACTTAGGTGATGCACCTCCAAATATAAAATGTCCAAAATGTGAAGGTAAAATGATGATTAAACTCTCTCGTGCTGGAAAATTTTATTCTTGTTTAAATTACCCTGACTGCACAGGAGCACTTATGCTAGACGGTACAGAACTACAAGGTCCAAAAGAAATTGGTGAGATGTGCCCACTTTGTGGTGAAAAGAAAGGAAAGTCTGGCGGAGGTAAGCTCGTCATTCGAGAGCGCCGTGACGGTACAGGGACATTTATATCTTGTTCTCGTTACCCAAAATGTAAATTTATAAAAGAAGATGAAGAAGAAAAGAAAAAGAAAATGACTGGCGTCGTCTGCCCTACTTGTCAAAAAGGCGAAATGATGGAACGCCGTGGAAGATTTGGAATATTTTATTCATGTTCAAACTACCCTGACTGTAAAAATGCTATCAAAGCAAAACCTACTGGCAACATCTGCCCTATGTGCCAAGCTCTCATGATGGAAGGCACAAAAACTATACCAGAGCGATGTAGCAATAATAAGTGCCCAAACCACCGCCCCGATAAATTGAACAAGATGCAATAAAAAAATCCGTTAACCCTAAGTAAATTTAGAATTAACGGAAGTGAAGTTTTTTCTTTAGAAACTTTATTTGTAAGATAATGGCTCAACGGTAAAATCCGTCTTAATCTGGTTCACAGCCATAGGTGAGATAAAGATATCTTGCTTATTCAACCACCTTTTTACACCCCATTGAAGAATGGGATCAGTTGGAACTTTGTGTGTCAACATGACCACTTCACCGTTTTTTGATGGTGTATTTAAAACAATCCATACAATACCGGCGACATAATCATATTTAGACATCCTTTCTGTGATATCTTCCATATCCATGTCTATGAAGACGATATCAAAGATATTTTCTTTAAGAGCAAGTTCTACGCTCTTAAAGTTATGGGCCGTTTTTACAAAAGCCCCAGAAAAATATTGCCGGAAACTCAACGGCAAATTCCGACGAACCATATCGTCAGAGTCAATAATGAGAATATTCATAATGGATATTTTTTTAACAAATAGCGAAATACTATTTGTGACATTTTCAAATAAACATTACCATAAAAATATATTATGTCAAAAAAAATTTGCATTTCATATTTTAAATAGAGATAATACAAATATGTCAGATTATAAAGAAATTATTAAGCTCATAGGGCAAGGTATTACACCAGAAGAGGAGAAACTCATAGAGAAAGCTTATCTTTTCGCTAAACGAGCTCATGAAGGACAAAAAAGAATGAGTGGAGAACCTTATTTTATTCACGTTGCTGCTACAGCAAAAATCTTAGCAAAACTCGGTATGGATGCAAAAACTATTGCGGCAGGACTCATGCATGATGTTCTAGAAGATACAGAAATTGAAGAAGAAGAAATGAAAAAAGAATTTGGAGATGATATTGTCTTTTTAGTTAATGGAGTAACTAAATTAGGAACTCTAAAATATAGAGGTCATGAAAGACATATTGAAAGTCTCCGAAAATTCTTCGTGGCTATGGCCAATGACCTGCGTGTGGTCATTATTAAATTCGCAGATAGACTTCATAACTTACAAACATTGGAACACGTGCGAGAAGATAAAAGACTACGTATTGCCTTAGAGTCAATTGAGCTTTATGCTCCACTCGCCAACCGTCTCGGTATGGGAAAACTCAAAGGAGAAATAGAAGACGCGGCTTTTCCTTATGCTTACCCAAAAGAATACGCAGAAGTAGAAGAAATAATTAAAGAAAGAAAAGATATATATCAAGAACAATTAGTAGAAGTCGAAAATGAACTCAAAAAAGAACTAGCAAAAAATAAAATTAGTGTTTCTGAAATTACTTATAGAATAAAAAATAAATACAGTTTATACAAAAAACTCAAGCGTCATAATATGGATATAGAAAAGATTTATGATATCGTGGCACTTCGTGTGGTAGTCGATACTGTAGCAGAATGTTATCAAGTACTAGGCTTAATCCACTCCATCTGGAAACCTCTCCCAGGGCGCATAAAAGACTATATAGCATTACCTAAAACCAATGGCTACCGCTCACTACACACCACAATTCTCACTAGCACAGGAGGTATTGCTGAAATACAAATTAAAACCAAAGAAATGCATGCAGAAGCAGCTTATGGTATAGCAGCTCACTTTGCTTATAAAGAAAACGGCAATAAGGCAAATCATAATAATAATTCAAAATTTAAATGGATTGAAGAATTAAAAGAATTAAACTATACTCCCGACCAACCAACACAATTCTTAGAACACTTAAAAATGGATTTCTTCAACGACCGTATATTTATCTTTACTCCAAATGGTGACGTTGTGGACTTACCTGAAGGTTCAAGCCCTATAGACTTTGCTTACTCTATACACTCAGACATAGGTGACCACATCTCAGCTGCAAAAGTAAATGGCAAAATGGTTCAGATACTTTCTCAACTTAAAAATGGAGATATTGTAGAAATCATAGATAAAAAAGATGCTCACCCATCTTCAAAATGGCTTGAGCATACAAAAAGCTCAATAGCTAAAAAACATATTAAATCTTATTTAGAAAAAAATAGTCTTCTCGCAAAATTAAAATCTTACGGTAAGTGGTAAATTACAAACTAAAATTTGTAATATCGTAAAGTTTAGAATCGTCCTCCTTTACTTCTTCTTTACTCCTATCATCTATGGGTGTATTTTCTTGTGAAGGCGTATCAGATATGTTTTCCTCCCCTACTATCGGTGTATTTTCTGCAATATGATTTTCTAACATATCAGTAACATTTTTTTCTATTTCTCCTTTTTTAATTTGATCTAATATTGCTCGCAAATCTTCTGTAGAAAAATAA
Source organism: Patescibacteria group bacterium (assembly GCA_030916575.1). Lineage (GTDB taxonomy): Bacteria > Patescibacteriota > Minisyncoccia > Phycocordibacterales > UBA9973 > UBA9973. Next base: position 27,594 of record JAUPWJ010000036.1, read on the forward strand.
TCAATCTTTATCTGTCCTCCTGTATCTTTCCTCTCTATATGCACACGAGTACCAAGCTTGTCTTGAAGCTCTTCTTCAAGTTCAACTATTTCTGGGTCTGGCATATACTCTTTCTTGCGAATTCTGTCGTATGCAATTTTCCTAGAAATTTTTTCTGCTTCACGCACAGTAAGTTTTCTAAAAATAATTTCTTTAAGAAGGACTATTTGCTCTTCGGGGTGGTCTGCAAGCATAAGAAGTGGACGAGTATGCCCTTCTGAAATTTTACCTTCAGAGAGAGCAGTAAGTGCATCTTCAGGTAAAGTAAGTAAACGTAAGGTATTGGAAATAGATTCGCGACTTTTACCGACTTTTTTTGCAATTTCTGCATGAGTAAATTTAAATTCATTTGCTAGGCGAAAAAATGCTCGAGCTTTATCAACTGCGTTAAGATCTTCACGCTGTAAATTCTCAAGTATAGCAAGCTCTAATTTCATAAGTGACGTATCGCCGACACGTATAATGACTGGCACTTGGGATACACCAGCTAGCTTCGCCGCACGAAGTCTTCGCTCTCCAGCAATAAGCTCATATTCAGTCATAAGTCCCCCATCTTCTTTTACGATTTCTACTCGAGATACTGTAAGAGGCTGAAGTATGCCATATTGACGCACAGATTCAGAAAGCTCAGCGAGCCTTGCTTCATCAAAATCTCGTCTTGGTTGATAAGGATTTGGTTTGATTTTATCGGTCTCTACCCAGAAGATTGAATTGGAATATAAATTTGACATTGATCTATTTTAGCATAAAAAAACTTTTTATAAAATTGATTCTTGAGTAAAATTAGGTTAATATCATGTTAATTGCCCAGATGGCGGAATTGGTAGACGCGATGGACTCAAAATCCATTGATGGCAACATCATGAGAGTTCGATTCTCTCTCTGGGCACAATATAAAATTATCCACAGTTTGTATTTACAATATATCATATATGATATAATATGTATTTATGGCGAATAATTCACAAAAACAAATTGGGGCTTTTATTAAAACATTACGAGAAAGAAAAGGCATTACGCAAGGAGATTTTGCTAAAATGCTTTCCACTTCTCAAAGTGCAGTAGCGAGAATGGAAAAAGGTGAGCAAAATTTCTCAACTGATTTATTAAATAAAATTAGTACTGTCCTCGGTCAGAGTATAGTATCTATAAACAACACGACAGACTTTGAAGTAAATGGGGGTAAAAAATTACACGGTAGTATTAAAACAAATTTTTCTAAAAATGGCTCAGTTGGTCTACTTTGTGCTTCCCTTCTAAATAAAGGCAAGACCACTTTACACGGTATAGCTCGTATAGAAGAAGTTTATAGAGTTATAGAAATATTGGAATCAATCGGAGTGAAAGTAAAATGGACTGCTCAAAACTCTCTTATAATTACTCCTCCTACAAAATTTAATTTAAAGAATATAAATGTTGAATCAGCAATCAAAACTCGCTCTATTGTCATGCTTATGGGTCCACTCGCCCACCATATGAATTCTTTTTCTATCCCCCATGCTCAAGGATGCAACTTGGGTAAACGCACTATATCTGCTCATACATATGCTCTTGCAGACTTAGGAATAAAAATAAAAACTACTAATAATAGTTATGAAATAAGTAGTAC
>JAUPWJ010000037.1 GCA_030916575.1 Patescibacteria group bacterium
CATCCCTTGCGAGACACGATTTTAAGTCGTGCGCGTATACCAATTCCGCCATCCGGGCAAGTATCGAAAATTCTAACATTTTTTCTTATAAATTTACAGCCCTCTGAGGCCTGGGGCGGAATCGAACCGCCGTATCTTCCTTTTGCAGAGGAATGCCTTACCACTTGGCGACCAGGCCAACAATACTACATACTACTTTTGATTCAATAATTCGTCAATTCTTTGTCTATTCTTTTCACCTAAATCTATTTCTATATCTATAAATGGAATCATCTTTGTCTCCATATTTTTCTTTAAGAATTCTCGAAGTTCTCCTCTCTTTCTTTTTGCAAATTCTAAGGCGGTGCGTTCTTTATCAATAGGTAAGACTGTTATATAAATTGTTCCGCGCTTAAGGTCAGGGGAGACTGTAGTAGAAGTCACAGTCACCAAAGATGTGTTATTACTCTCACGCCCTAAAAATTGGGCAGAGAGTTCTTTTATTAAGTTAGCAACTTTTTCTTGTCTGCCACCTTGTGAGGCATTTTCTTCATTAGTCATAGTTATTTTTGTATTAAAGCAAAACCTTCTAGTGTGTCACCACCAACTATTTCTGTTTTGGACTCTATCATCATTCCGAATTCTGCCCCTTCTTCCACTTCTTTGGTTTTAACCTTTCCTTTCTCTAAGTTTACAATTCTTCCACGACCAATTTCAAAATCTCGGCGCATTATCTTTACAGTACTATCTAGTGCAATACTTCCTTCAGTAACTTTTCCACCCACGATTTGGCGCTCTTTCGTTCTACTAAAAGCTTTGATTATTTTTGCTCGGCCAGTTATTTCTGTAGTCTCTACTCTTGGTCGGCGTTTCTCCATTTCTTCTTTTAGCCAATCAGTCATTTTGTAAATAATATCAAAGAAGTTCATCTCTATTCCTCGGTGTAGTGCTAAATCGCGAGCATTGGCATCAGCGGATACATTGAAGCCTATTATTATAGCTTCGTCGCCATTTGCTATCTTCTTTATGTCTCCTTCGTTGATGGGGCCAGCTCCAGAGCCTACAATTTTAAATTCTGCGCCGTCGCTTTCTATTTTATAAATTTCTTTTTCAATAGCTTCTACCATACCTGATACATCGGCTTTGAGGACTATTGGTATTATTTTTTTATTTGATTGTTCTTTTGGAGTTTCTTTAGTATTTATTTTGTTTTTCCAATTTGATACATATTCTAGTGCTCCTTCTTTTTTTATAAAAGATTTAAATTCGCCTCCAATTGCTGGAATAATATCAAAGCCTATTAAACGAATAGGGGAAGAGAAGGTAGCCTCATTTATCATTTTACCTAAAAAGTTCTCCATCATTCTGGTAGAACAAGTGCTCTCCTCTACGGCTATCGTCATACCTTTTTTTAGAGTACCGTCTTTTATTATGAGTGATGCTTCTACTCCACGTTTGGAGTCTAGATTTGCTTCTATTATGTATCCAGATGCAGGAGCCTCGGTATCTCCGGTAAAGTTTTCCATTTGAGCTAAGACATTGATAAGGGATAAAAGCTCATCTACTCCTGTACCCACTTTTGCTGAAATCAAAACGAAAGGAATTGTGCCTCCGTAATTTTCTAAGTAAATTTCATTTTCAGCTAAATCAGTTTTTGTTTTTTCAATATTGGCACCTTCCTTGTCTATTTTATTTATAGCGACAATATATGGAATTTTGCACTCCATGATAGTTTTATAGGCTTCTATGGTTTGAGGTTTTACAGAGTCTTCTGCAGAGACGACGAGTATGGCTATATCTGCTACACGCGCTCCACGTAGACGCATTTTAGAAAAGGCTTCGTGCCCTGGAGTATCCAAGAAAGTTATTTTCTTATCTACACCATTTTCATCTTTATGCAATACTTCGTATGCAGAAATTCTTTGAGTAATACCTCCGGCTTCTTTATCTACGATATTTGTTTTACGAATATAATCGAGCAGGGTAGATTTGCCATGGTCAATGTGTCCCATCACCACAACGATAGGGGGGCGTTCAACTATATTTGTTTTTGTATTTTTTTTATCCATATTTAAATTACAGACTAAACTTCAGCTTTCTCTAGTGCGCTCTTCTCTTCCTCAGTGAGTTCATATTCTGATTTACCTCCTTTAATTGGTTTTGCAAAGACACTCATACGTTCTCGGGAATATAGACTAGATAAAATAACTCCATCTTTGTCTTCATTTAAAATTCCAATTGCGAAACTTTGATTACTTCCTTGGTCAGGGAAAGGATTGAATCTTATAGTCTCAAGACCACGCAAACTCTTTCTTAATTTTTGATTGATAACTTTTATTTCTTCTTCTGTTTGTTCTTTGGCACGGTTTAGTTTTATGATATTGTCTTCAAGTATTCCTATAGTGTCTTCCAAATCTTTTGCTTTTTTACCAAGGAAAAATCTTTTTAGTCTCTTTTCAGTCTTTATAATCCAAAGCGTGCCTAAAATTATGGCAATGCCAGTTATAACTAAAGAAATCAAAACAAAAAGACTGTCGAGCTTTATATTCATATCTTTTCAATATATACTACTTTTATGTCTAAATCAAATAAAATATACCTAGATTATGCATCAGCTACTCCTGTTGACGAGAGAGTTTTCCAAGTTATGCAAAAAATTACAAAGGAAAATTTTGCAAATGCAGGAGCCATTCATGAATTTGGAGTGAGTTCGGAAATATTACTTTCTCAAAATAGGGAAGAAGTAGCCCAAATACTCGGAGCTCATGCTGATGAAATTATCTTTACTTCTGGAGCAACTGAATCAAATAATTTAGCAATATTAGGTACAGTACAGAAAAATAATTTACATATTGTTACTACAAATATAGAGCATGCTTCAGTACTAGAGACTTGTAAGTATTTAGACCTGCCTGCCGGTAGGCAGGGAAATCAAGAAATAGAAGTGACTTATGTTCCTGTGGAAGAAAACGGTATAGTAAATCCTGAGAAAATTCGTAAAGCGTTAAAGAAAAATACGGTTTTAGTAAGTGTGATGTATGCCAATAATGAAATCGGCACAATCCAACCAATAAAAGAAATTGCAAAAGTTATTAGGAATTTTAATAAAGTAAATTCCACAAAAGTAATATTTCATACTGATGCCACACAAGCTATGAATTATTTACCAATCAATGTTGAAAAACTCGGTGTGGATTTATTGTCTTTAAATAGTGGCAAGATTTATGGGCCGAAAGGTGTCGGTCTGCTTTATGTAAAAAGGAAAACACCAATTACTAAAATTATGCATGGCGGAGAGCAAGAATTTAATTTAAGACCAGGCACAGAAAATATCCCATTAATTGTAGGCATAACTCTCGCTTTAAAAATTACCGAGAAGATGAAAGAGAAAGAAGCAAAAAGACTTACCACTCTTCGAGATTACTTTTTCGCCAAGTTATTAAAATTACAATATGAAATAAAAATTAATGGAGATAGTGTTGAAAGATTACCGAATAATGTAAATATTACAATTCCTAAAATTCCAAGTGATTTACTCGTGATAGAACTTTCTGCTCATGGTATATATGCATCCGAGAAAAGTGCGTGCAAGTCTGGAGACAAAAAGGCTTCACATGTAATACAAGCTTTAAGAGAAGGTGTTGATGAAGGAAGTCTGCGTTTTTCTCTCGGCCGAAGTACTACAAAGAAAGATATTGATTATACAGTTAAAAGTCTAGAGAGCATTTTGACTAAGTTAAGTAAATGGTATACTTAAAATAATTTTTAAAATGATACCTTATAAATTATTCGCAACAAAAAAGCTTTCTGACATATACACTGAACTATGTTGTGACGTGAATGGATTAAATGATTCACAAGCGGTTGAGCATTTAAAAAAATATGGACCAAATAAAATTTCTGTAAAAGAAATAAAGTGGTGGCAGATATTACTAAGACAGTTCGCTTCTCCTTTTGTTTATGTTCTTATTTTTGCTTCATTTCTTGCTCTGTATTTAGGTGAAACAATAGATAGTATATTTATCGCTTCATTCGTTTTAATAGGTGCTGTGCTAGGATTTATTCAAGAATATAATTCGCAAAAATCAGTTGAACTTTTGAAGAAATTTTTAGTTGACCATTCTAAAATTTTGAGGGGAGGAAAAGAAGTACTTGTAAAAAGTGAAGACATAGTACCAGGAGATATTTGTATACTAGAACCCGGTAATATTATATGTGCTGACATACGATTTATTAAAGCAGACAATTTGTTGATTGATGAGTCAATTTTAACTGGAGAGTCAATGTCTGTGTCAAAAACCTCATTGCTTTTAAGTGAACAAAGTATTTCAGGTATTCACGATGCTGTAAATATGGGCTTTTCAGGGACAACAGTAATGCAAGGTAAGGGTGTGGGTATTATTGTATCTACCGGGAAAGATACACAAATTGGTAGTATTACGAAACTTACTGCTGAAAGTGAGGGAGTAAGTACTTTTGAAAAAGGTATTTCAAAATTAAGTAAATGGATTTTAAAAATAATTTTAACAACTTTAGCGCTTGTTTTTATCGTTAATTTTTTAATAAAGAAAGATGATAGTAAAATAAATTTTGCTGATATTATATTATTTTCAATTGCTCTTGCAGTGAGTGTAATTCCTGAGACATTACCTGTTGTTTCTGCTCTTTCATTTTCCAAAGGTTCACTCGCCTTAGCTAGAAAACATGTCGTAGTAAAGAGACTTTCTGCTGTTGAGGACTTGGGTAGTATTGAAGTTTTGTGTACTGATAAAACTGGAACAATAACAGAAAATAAAATGTCTGTTAGTGCTTTCCATTCTGAGAATGAGAATTTTTGTCTTTCGTGTGGAATTCTTACTTCATCTACATCACAAGGAAGCAGTTCTTTTGACGTGGCATTATTTGCAAAAATAGGTGAGGGTGGTGAGTTGAATCAGTATCAGAAGATAAACGAATTACCTTTTGACCCAGAAAGAAAAAGAAACAGTGTGCTCGTTTCTGTGGAAAATGAAAATAAATTAATCGTTAGAGGAGCTCCTGAGACAATTATTGATTTATGTGTAAACAAGATCGG
>JAUPWJ010000038.1 GCA_030916575.1 Patescibacteria group bacterium
ATAGTAAAAATATGGATATTCTTGAAAAATTTTTAGAAAAAGAAGGTAAAATTATTGAGGGTGAATTTCTCCCCGCTTCTAAAAAATGAGTAGGAACTGTTCAATTCACTCATTATTTCTCTCCATTCTTGTTATAATAATCTTATGAAGATAGGCTTTTTTACTGATGGATACCTACCACAAATTAATGGTGTAGCAATTTCTGTGGCAACATGTGCGAAAGCACTTGAAGCTCTGGGGCATGAAGTATATATTGTGGCACCTAAGTACCCTGGATATAAAGACGAAAAAAATGTTATTCGTATTCCCTCAATGCAGGTTGTAAAAGAACCTGATTATAGACTTGCAACATTTCTTCCGAACAAGCCTCTTTTGACTGCCTCACGAATTGATTTTGACATTATTCATGGACACTCAGGAGGTCCGATTACTCTTTTGGGTTGGGAAGTTTCAAGGCTAAAAAGAGTTCCTTTTGTTGTGACATATCATACCCTTTGGAATCAATATACACACTACATTCTTCGTGGCAAAGTCATAAGACCTCGAATGGCTGAGATTGCAAGTAGAATATTTGGAAATTTGTGTGATACGCTTATTGTTCCAACTGTTAAAGTCGAGAAAGAATTACTCGACTATGGAATTGATAAGCCTATTCTTGTAATTCCAAACGGTATTCAGGTTGAACGATTTAGAGATATTGAGAAAGGATTTTTACGAAAAAAATTAAATCTTTCACCATCTGCAAAAATTCTTCTCTATGTAGGTAGACTTGGAAAAGAAAAATCAATTGACTTTTTGATTGAGTCATTTGCATTCATTGCTCAAAGTCAGCCTGATGCAGTATTGGTCATTGTGGGTGATGGACCAGAACTCAAAGTTCTCAAACCTCTGGTTGCAAAATTATCCCTTCAAGAAAAAGTCTTTTTTGCTGGTTTTATACCTCAAGAAAGTATCCCACTTGTTTATGCAGATGCAGAACTTTTTCTTTTTGCATCTCAGAGTGAAACACAGGGTATGGTACTCCTTGAGGCAATGGCTTCAGGATTGCCGGTGGTCACACTTTTTGACGATGCATATTCAGAGATAATAGATGATAAGAAGAACGGAGTGTTCGTTCGCGGAAATGTAAAAGATTTTGCAAAAGAAGTTGATTTCCTTCTTGGAAATGATAAGAAAAGAAGAGAAATGAGTGAAAAAGCTCGTGAGAAAGCGGAAATTTTTTCTGTTATGACAATTGCGAAAAGTTTGGAGAAAACATATAGTGATCTTATAAAGAAGAACTCTAAAAAAATTGATTTACCATTTAAGAGTTTGACGAAGTATTTACTTTCACAAGGTAAATAGTATGGATACAAAATCATCAACACCATTTGTTTCAGTTATTATTCCTGCCTTTAACGAGGAAAATGGCATTACTCCAACCCTTAAAAGTCTTTTTGCTCAAAATTACCCTCAATTTGAAGTTATTGTCATAGATAATAATTCTACTGATAAAACATCTGAAGTTGCTCGTGCTCTTGGTGCAAAAGTATTTATCGAAAAAAATAAAGGTGTCGCACATGCAAGGCAAAGAGGTTTTACAGAAGCCAAAGGTGAAATAGTACTATCAACTGATGCTGATGCATTACATCCAGAAAATTGGATTGAAAAAATCGTTGCTGCTTTCCAAGAAGATAGTGAGATAGTTGCTGTTGGTGGCCTTGGTGAATTTTATTCCGGACCTCTTTCTGCGAAAATTGCATCCAAGTATCTTTTTTATCCATTCTTACTTTTTGACAAATCATTTTCAGGAGGTTGGAATTTGTCTGGATTTAATATGGCTGTGAAAAAGTCTGCATTTGAAAAGTGTGGTGGATTTTCTACAGAGCTTAAAATTGCTGAGGATATTGATCTTTCAAAAAAACTACGAAAGATTGGAAAAATTGTTATAAAAAAGGATATTGTGGTGAAACTTTCTGGGAGAAGATACAAAGATGGACTTTTAAGAGGACTTTGGGATTATGCTCCTAGTGTGTTTTTTAGGATGATTGGAAAGAGTGGTCCAAATACTTTTAGAGATGTGAGAGATTAGCACAGTTCTTGACAAAGTATCTTCCCTTTTCTACGATAAGATGTACCAGACTTTATGAACACATTACTTCTGTTTGCTATCTTTCTTCTCGCTGGATATTATCTCTCTCTTCATATTTCTCATCCCAAAAAAAATAAGCATCGTATTCCCAGAATCGCTTATAAAAATATAGAGTTCATGCCAAATTTCAGAATTCATATCGGTTCAAAAACATACTGGCTACATCATTGGTTTTATCTCTCAGTTATTATCGTCGGTGCAGTCCTCATTTACGATAATATGATGCACTCAACAACGGTAAAAGCTGCTGCAAGTGCTGCAGTTGGTGGAATTATTCAAGGGCTCAGGTATCCAGATCGATTTAAATTTAGACATCCTCGTAGTCACTGACGCGTGATATAATTCCCTGCATGAATACTCTTCGACTTTTGCTCATTCTTTTTATTATTTTGGCTGCGATTTTATCTTTTTACTCGTGATTGAATTTTTAAAATGAGCAAAATAGTCAAAAACTCTTGACAGTAGAAAGTCATCCTGCTAATATCCCAAATTAACTGCTCTGCCCTACCAGCAGAGTTTTTTATTTTAAAAGCATGAATAGAAACTACCGAAATATAACAAAACACACATTTTTTATCCCAGGAATTATTGCTGCATTAGTCCTCATCTCAATTATCGTTTTCGCGTCAACACGAAGTAACAGTGAAGTTGTCACAATTGGTGAAGATAATTCTCGTGTGAGTATTGCAAAACCAAAAGCAGTTCAAACTCTTTCAAAAACATATGAGTTCCCTTTAAAAGATGAATCAGGGAAAGAAGTAAGTAAATTAAAGTTTGTTATTGAAAATGCAGAACTTCGGGATGAAGTCATTGTTAAAGGCAAAAGAGCAATTTCCGTAGAAGGTAGAACATTCCTTATCATTAATGCAAAAATTACAAATTCATATAGTAAGACAATTGCTGTTAATGCACGAGATTATCTCCGAATGACAGTAAATAATAGTTCAGACAAAACAGCTGCAGATATTCATAACGATCCAG
>JAUPWJ010000039.1 GCA_030916575.1 Patescibacteria group bacterium
ATATTGTTTTTGCATCATCATATTTAAGTATTCTTGAGTCACTTGTACAAAAAAAATTAGTATTTTCTATTTTTCAAAATAATTTGAAGAAAGATTATTTAAAAATGTCTCCATTAAATGATTTTGTTGTTTCGGCTGGTGATCCAATGTCAATTGTCCATGAATTAAAAAAGTATATTCTCAGTGAGAAATTGTGGAATAATAAAGTTGAAGAAGGCTATGACTTTGCAAGTAGGCAAACTTGGGAAAATGTTCTTCAGGTCTATAAAAAGCTATGGAGAATTAAATAATTACTTGAAGAATTTATTGACATGATCCACTACATACTCAATTTCTCTATTACTTAAGGAAGGATACATTGGAAGCGAAAGACATTCATCAGCATATTTTTCTGCATTTTTAAAAGAACCTACCTTACCTTTCACTGCAGGTTGAAGATGTAGTGGTACAGGATAATGTATCCCAGTATGAATATTTTTTGATAGTAAATATTTTTTAAGCAGATCTCTTTTAGGAGTTCTTATGACAAAGTTGTGATAATTTGTCACTATATTTTTTTCTTCTACAGGCAATTGAAGATGACTATTATCTAAATCTTTTAAATACTTTTGAGCTATCTTTCTCCTATTTTGATTTTCCTTACTGAGTACTTGTAGTTTTTCATTTAGTACTGCTGCTTGAATTTCATCAAGTCTATTATTGAATCCATACATACTGTGAATGTATTTTTTGATTTGACCATGATTTCTCAGTAGCTGAATCTTCTTAAAAAGTGATGCATGAGAAGTAGTCACTGCACCTGCTTCTCCAAATGCACCAAGATTTTTGCTTGGATAAAAAGAGAAAGCTGCAAAATCACCAAATGATCCCATGGGTTTTTTATTGTATGTACTGCCATGTGCTTGACATGCATCTTCAATAAAAAAAAGATTGTATTTTTTTGAAATTCTTTTAATTTCGGTGACATCTGAGGGATACCCATTCATATGAACAGCTATAATAGCTTTTGTTTTCTTGGAAAGTTTTTTTTCAATTTGGCTAGGATCAATATGAGGAGAGTCAGGTAGTGTATCTACAAAAATTGGTTTTGCTCCGAGGTGAACGATAGGAGAAAGTGTCGCAAAAAAACTCATTGCAGGGAGGATGATTTCATCTTCATTTTTTATTCCTAGAGCTTTACAACCGAGGTAGAGAGCATCGGTACCGGTTGAAACACCAATGGCATATTTTGTTTGAATGTATGATGAAAATAATTTTTCAAATTGTTCAACTTCTTGACCTGAAACAAATTGCCCAGATGAAATAATTGCTGCAATTTTTTTCTCAATTTTATTTTTGACATTTCTATCCAATTTGTTCACAGCAACGTGAGGGATTGTCATATATAAGAAGTATTGTATCATCGAGCTATTTTTGCTACAACTACAGAATGAAGAAGCTAAAAGGCGCAGTTATAGGACTTGGATATTGGGGTCCAAATATCGTCAGGAATTTCTTAAAAATCCCAGATGTCGAGCTTGTGAGTATCTGTGATATTAGTAAAAAAAGTATTGAAAATGCAAAATTAAGTTTTCCTCCTATGGAGATGACCACTGATCCAGATAAGATTTTTGCAAATGATGAAATTGATTTTGTCTCTATTGCAACTCCTGTATCGACACATTTTGAGTTGGCACTTAGGGCTTTGGATAGTGGAAAACATGTTCTTCTTGAAAAACCGATGACATTATCTTCATCTGAAGCTAAAAAATTGATAAAAAAGGCTGAAATGATGAATAAAATACTTATGGTAGGCCATACATTTCTTTATGCAGACTCAATACAAAAAATTAAGAAAATGATTGAAAATAAAAACTTTGGCGAGGTACTTTACTTTGATAGCACAAGAGTCAATTTGGGTAAATTTCAATCTGACGTCAATGTTGTTTGGGATCTTGCTCCTCATGACTTTTCTATTCTTCAATATCTTTTTGGATCTCCTCAATCAATACATGTTCTTGGATCTTCACATATTTCCAAAAAAAAATTAGAAATTGCTCATATATATCTTAAGTATACAAATAATTTTATTTGTCATATTCATGTTAGTTGGTTATCTCCACTGAAAATAAGATCGATTTTAATTGGTGGGACGAAAAAAATGATTAGTTATGATGATATTGCGCCAAGTGAAAAGATAAAACTTTATGAGAAAAGTGTCAGTATAAATAAATCAGAAGTTACTCCATTTTCACCAGCGTATAGAAGTGGAAATGTTATTATTCCGCATCTGTCTCAGAAAGAAGCACTCCTTACAGAGTTAGAACATTTTGTTTACTGCATTAAAAAAAATAAAAAGCCACTTTCTTCAGGAGAAGATGGACTTGAGGTAGTGAAAATGCTTGAGGCATGTGACAAATCGTTAGTAATGAAAAAGGAAGTTTCATATGTATGAAAAATAAATCATCATTATCCGTAGTTATCCCCACATACAATGACCAAAAAACTATCAATGCACAACTAGTATCAGTTATTGACGTTCTTGAAAAGTTAGATATTTTTTGGGAGGTTATTATTGCAAATGACTGTAGTACTGATAATACAAAAAATATATTAAAGAAATTTGTTCAAAATAAAAAAATAAGAATATTAAATAATAGTCGTAATAAAGGAATAAGTAAGAATATTAAGTATCTTTATTCAAAAGCGAAATGCGAATACGTATTATTATTTAGTGTTGATGGTAATTGGAGAACTACTAATATCGCATCACTTTATAATGCGGCAATAAAAAATAGTGCTGATATTGTAATTGGAGAGCGTAAGGAAAAATACTTGTCAATCTCAAGAAAAGTTATATCTTTTTTGTATAGATATTTAACATTTCTATTTTTTGCAGTTGATGTTATTGATCCAGGTAGTATCAAGTGTTTTAAGAACAATGTCTATAAAAACATTAAGTTATATTCAAAAAGCATATATTTTGAAGCTGAATTAATAATAAAAGCAAAAAAAAATGGATATAAAGTTATTTCAGTACCTGTTCGATATACGACTGAAAGAAATGAAAAAAGTAGTGTCAATCTTCAGCTCCTCTTTGAGTCTGTACGTGACCTCATAAAACTTCGTATAATTGGAGTATGAATTTGTCAATAATTTCTGAATGTAAAATTGGTGAAGGAACCATTATCCACAATTTTGTAAATTTATATGGATGTTCAATTGGAGAGAATTCAATGATAGGCTCATTTGTAGAAATTCAAAAAGGTGTCGTTGTTGGCAATTTAGTAAAGATACAGTCACACTCTTTTATATGTGAGGGTGTGGAAATTGAAGATGAGGTCTTCGTTGGGCATCATGTTGTTTTTACAAATGATAAGTATCCGAAAGCTGCCAAGAACGGAAAATTAGTAGGAAGTGATGATTGGACAATGCAGAACACACTGGTAAAAAAAGGAGCATCAATTGGTTCAAATGCTACAATTTTACCTGGAATAACAATTGGTGAAGGTGCTGTCGTTGGAGCAGGAAGTGTCGTTGTAAGAGATGTTAAAGCACACTCTGTTGTTGTAGGGAATCCTGCCACTGAAATTCATATATGAACGTAAGAATAATTACATTATTTCTTTCAGCACTTTTATTTATTCTCATTGGGAATAATTTTTTTCATGCTGTTACAGAAAATACAATTGATGGAGACAGTAAAGACTATCATATTCCATTGGCAGAACGAATCATTGACGGAACTGCAATGAATTTACCGCTTGGATTGAACACGGCCATGTATTACCCGGGTTCATCTGAAGCAATTTTATCTCTTTTTATTTTGGCAGATATACCCTTAAGGTTGTACAATTTTTTTTCTTGGTTGTTACTTATTTTTGTTTTATTTCATTTTGCAAAATTGGTACTTAAGAATTCATATCATTCTTATATTTTTGCAATTACCTTTGCTACCGTTCAGTCTGTACAGCGACACATTTTTACTCAAGGGATCGATATCTGGATGGCCATCTATTTTTTTGTCTCTGTTATCCTCCTTGAAAATCCAAAAAAGTCATCTCGGTATTTTATTTTTCTTGGAATTATCTTGGGAATGTTGCTAGGCTCAAAATCAAATGGTTTTCTCTTCCTTGGGATACTGATGATTGTCTACTTTAATAATGTAAAAAAGTATCTTTCATTTAAATATACTTCACTCGCAGTTCTTTGTGGTCTGTTAAGTGGCGGAATATGGTATGTCAGAAATATTATCTTATATAAGAATCCATTGTATCCGGCAAATATTCCATTCTTTAAAGGTGCAGACGGTTTTCCTTTGCAAGATATGATGTTTTGGAAAACACCATTTATTTATTCTGATGGCTTATATAAAATTGCTGAGGCCATGATTTCAGAATACTTATTTATATCTGTGACAATAATCATTTTTATGTGTTTTATCATATTGGTAAAAATGAAGAAAATTATAATTAATTCAACAATGAAAAGATTAATTAATCTTACTTTTCTTATGTTTATAATTTCACTTCTTTTTCCTATTCCCACAACAAGCATAATCTCAAATATGAGATATCTCTACCCGCTTTTTATACTCACTTATATTTGTACATATTATTTTTTACTCAAACTTAAATATGATTGGATTATTGTAGGATTTTCTTTAGTTAATGTTGCACTTATATTTAGTCATATTGGATATCAACCAAAATTATTCATTTTATGTGGAATATTTTTTGTAATAATTATGTTTGCTTTCAAAAACAAATTTAATTTATTTAAAATATGAAATCATCACTTGTCGTTACCGTTCTTAATGAGGAATTTACAATCTCTAAGCTTCTTGAATCAATAAAATATCAAACAGTTCTACCGGATGAAGTAGTTGTGGTTGACGGTGGATCGGATGATAATACAGTAAAAATACTCAAAGAATTTCAGAAAAACCATTCAGAAATAAATTTTAAAGTTATTATTAAAAAAGGAAATAGATCTATTGGTCGAAACGAAGGTATAAAAAATGCATGTGGTGACATTATTCTGATTACAGATGCAGGTTGTCTTTTAGATAAAAATTGGGTTAAAGAGATATCAAAGCCATTTGAAAATACGTTGATCGATGTTGTTGCAGGATATTACAAGGGTGTTGCAACGAGTTCATTTCAAAGAGCACTTATACCTTATGTTTTAGTTATGCCAGATAAAATAGATAGAAATAATTTTCTTCCTGCAACGAGATCAATGGCATTGAAAAAAGATGTGTGGCTTGAGCTTGGAGGTTTTAATACATCACTGTCACATAATGAAGATTATATCTTTGCAAGAAATATAAAGAAGAATAATAAAAATATTTATTTTGCATCAAAAGCAATTGTTTACTGGATTCCAAGAAATTCATTCCGCTCTTCTTTCACTATGTTTTGTCGATTTGCGTACGGAGACATTGAAGCAGGTGTTTTAAGGCCAAAAGTATTGATGATTTTTCTTCGATATTTTTTGGCTATAACATTATTATTTTATTCATTTATTACAAGTAATCTCACTTTATTGGGAATTCTTATTCTATTTATGTTGCTATATATATTATGGGCAATAAATAAAAACAAAAAATATATGAGCAAAAAAACTGATTTGTTATACCTCCCAAGTATTCAAATACTATCCGATCTTGCTGTAATGTATGGGAGTGTGAAAGGATATCTAAAATAATGGGTTACACAAAACAGACTATAAAAGGTATTTCATGGATTGGTGCATTTCGAATAGTAACAAGAATAATTTCTTTTGCTCGTACTGCGCTTCTTGCTCGATTATTGACTCCTCGTGACTTTGGTGTATTCGGTATAGCTACATTAGTCCTTTCATTTCTTGAGATAGTAACCGAAACAGGAATCAATATTATTCTTGTTCAGAAAAAAGAAAATATAAATGAGTTTATTAATACTGCATGGGTGACATCTATTATAAGGGGAGTATTGATCAGTATCTTCATAATAGTTTTGACCCCTTTCATAGCAGGATTTTTTAATGATACATCCGCAGTTCTCATGTTGTATGTTATCAGCGTCGTCCCATTAATAAGAGGATTTATCAATCCATCAATAACAAAATTTATTAAAGATCTTGAATTCAAAAAAGAATTCATGTATCGAACCTCGATATTTTTTGTTGAGTCAGTTGTTTCTCTTGGTATCGTTTTTTATTCTCAGTCAGTAATTGGCCTTGCATTTGGGCTAATTTGTGGGGCATTTTTTGAAGTTATTTTATCATTCATAGTCGTACGACCTCGACCGCAATTCATTTTTGACAAAGACAAACTTTTTGATGTTCTTGGAAAAGGAAAATGGTTGACTGCTACAGGAATATTTCAGTATCTTTATCAAAATATTGACGACGTTGTAGTTGCAAAAATGGTTAATGTCAGTACATTTGGAATTTATGACATGGCGTATAGAATTTCGATGTTGCCGATTACAGAAATATCAGATGTCATTGGAAGGGTAACTTTTCCAGTATTCGTACATATGAATACTGAAATAGAAAGATTGAGGACAGCATTTTTAAAGTCTTTTATCCTTACTGCAGCTATTGTTATACCAATAGGGCTGATTTTTTATATATTTTCAAAAGAGATAGTATTACTCTTGTTAGGTTCCCAGTGGATTCAGGCTTCAGAGATTTTAAAGGTATTAGCACTCTTTGGAGTAATTCGAGCATTAACACAAACAGCTGTGCCAGTTCTCTATGCTATTAACAAACAGGATATTATGACAAAAATATCAATTCTGAATTTTCTCATTATTGCAATAGTGATATTTCCAACAGTAAGCGCATATGGAGTAATAGGAGCAGCATATGCAGCAGTAATTTCTCATCTACTCGCAGTTCCTTATCTCATCTATGTATTAAAGAAGAGTTCAATTTTATAACGAATTCATTTTCTGTAGAATTTTAGAAGTTAAGGGCTTTCTTGTACACAAAAGATTTGCATCATATAATTTTTTTTCATCATACTCATTTTGTAGTTTTTGAGAAGTGGTCTTTGCAATACTTTTACCTAGCTCATCTACGATATAAAAGATAAAGTTCATTTTCTCTAGAAATGATAAATATTCTTTCAGAGATGAACCACTCATCTCAAGCCCTTCTGGCCAAAGCTCAGTGAAGACAATGATCTCTTTATTCTTTTTAAGCGTTTTAGTTAATCCTTTGAGCGCACCGAGCTCTGAACCTTGAATATCTATTTTTATAATATCTATCGATTGATCTTTTAAAACATCATCTAATATTACTTGATCAACTTTTATTACTTTTCTTAATTGTCCATTATCAAATACTCTATTATCACCAGTATTCATTGTATTAACATGAAATGTCACTTTTTTCTTTTTATCGCCAGCAGCTTTATGAATGAGCTTAACATTTTTTAAATTATTTGAAAGAATATTTTTCTTTAAATATGAAAAATTATGTGGGTCAGGTTCGACACTTATA
>JAUPWJ010000040.1 GCA_030916575.1 Patescibacteria group bacterium
AAAATAAAGGCTGTGGCACGAGCTAAAATGCTCGTAGAGGAGCTTGCAGAAAAAATAGGAATCAAAGGTTATGCACGCATAGACTGCTTTATGAATACACTTACTGGGGATCTTTTAATAATAGAAGTAAATACATTGCCAGGGTTAACATCCTCTACTGTATTGTATCATCAAGGTCTTGCAGAAAATCCAAGAATTTTCCCACGAGAATTATTGGAGAAAATTGTTAAAAACTCTGGTTATTAAATGAAAAATAAATTACCTTTTTCATATGTAGAAATTTCTAAAAAGAATTTGGTACACAATATCAAAAGTTTTCGGGGTTTAGTAAAGAAAGGAGTAAAAATTTCAGCAGTGATAAAAGGCAATGCTTATGGGCATGGGCAGAATGAAGTGGCGAAAGTCTTAGAACCATATGTAGATTATTTTCAGATAAATAGTGTGGAAGAGCTAGAACTCTTAAGAAAAGTTAGTAAAAAGAAAGTTTTATTGTTGGGTTATGTACAAAAAGTTGATTTATCTCGAGCTTTAAAGCTCGGTTGTATAATGACTGTATTTTCAATACAAGAATTAGAGAAGATCAATAAAATTACGAGGAAGTTAAAAATAAAACAAGAAGTTCATATGCCCATAGATGCACATTTAGGTAGAGAAGGGTTTTTAGAAAAAGATTGGAGTGAAGTTTTTAAAGAATTACAAAAATATAAAAATGTAAAACTAGGAGGGCTGTATGCTCACTTTGCAAATATTGAAGATACGAAGGACTTTTCGCATGCACAAAAACAAATTGATACTTATAAAAGGGCAGTAGTATTGGCGGAGAGTTTTAATTTTAAAAATTTAGACACACACATTTCGGCTACTTCTGGAATTTTGATTTATGATAAAAATTTTGGTTTACATTCTATCGTTCGACTCGGTATAGGGCTTTACGGCATGTGGCCAGCGGAGCATATACAAAAAATATACAAAGAAAAAATAAATTTGAAACCCGTTCTCACTTGGAAGACAAAAGTCGCTCAAGTGAAAAATTTACCGAAAGGAGCAAGTATTGGTTATGGTCTTACATATATTACTCCGAAGGAAATGAAGGTGGCAGTAATACCGCAAGGTTATGCAGACGGTTTAGATAGAAGGATGTCTAGTAACGGAGAAGTATTAATAAAAGGCAAGAGATGTAAAATACTTGGAAGAATGATGATGAATATGTTTGTGGTTGATGTAAATCATATCAAAAATATAAAAGAAGGGGAGGAAGTTGTGATTTTAGGAAGGCAAGGGAAAGAGGATATAAGAGCTGAAGAAATTGCGGAAAATATCGGAACAATAAATTATGAAATTACTACTCATATAAATTCACTTTTGCCAAAAATAATCGTTTGACAATTACCTATTTTGTGCTACAATAAAGTTATCTTCTAATCTTTGATAAATTTTCAGTAGTATGAAAAATACGTTTTTCCTTTTATTTTTTATGCTTTTTTTACAAAAAGCAAATGCGCAACATGAAATGTCTCATAACGTACGCAACGATTCACTTAGTGTTGCCAAGCCTGATTCTCTGAAAGTCTTTCAGAAGGTCAAAGCTGGTATTATTTTCGGCTCGTTTGGGAAATTTGCGCTTGAAAAAAGTGACCATGAGCAGCCATTTCAATTACACGAAATTCGTTTGGCCAATGTGGGTCTTATCACGCGTTGGTCATACCACGAAGTGATGTATGACATGGCCAGTAACGGTTATGTCATTATCAACGGGTACTTTTTTGGAAAAAAGGTACCAACCAAAGATAAGTCTCATACGGAAAGGTTATGGGATGTGTATCTTGCATTTTCCAAAGAGTTTGCTTCTCACCATAAGCATTTTGCTTTAGGTGTAGAGAAAAAATTCAATATGGGAGATGTGAATGCATTTCCTTTCCTTGAGTTTAGTGCTGATTTCGAAGGTCATCACTCGGCTTTACTCGGTGTATTAGTTAGTTACCAATTTACTCTTTTTAAGAGAGGTCACTAACTTTAGCGAAGATTTTTATATTAGGGTGTCATGCAATAGTGTGACACCCTTTTTTTATTTTATAAATTCTATGACTTCATCAAATTCTCGGCGGACTTTCGGGCGAGTGCTTGCAGGATCTTCTCCTCTGTAGCCTAGGGCGAGCATTGTGACTGATTTTAAATTTTTCTCCTTTAGACCTAGTATTTTATCTACTTTTCCAGGTTCGAAGCCTTCCATGGGTCCTGCATCAACTCCTAATAAAGCAGAAGTCTCTATCATCATGCCGAGCGGAATATAGGCTTGGGCTTTCACCCAGTACTCCAAGTCTTCTTGTTTTATGTGTTTCGCGACTCCTCCCTCTAGTATGGCCTTTAGTCCACCCAAAGTCTCGATAGACTGATTTTGAATTTTAGCAGTGCGTTCTAATCTTTCTTTCACTAAACTTTTTTCCGTGTCAGTACGATATGTCAGTACTATTAGGTGCGAAGCATCAGTAATTTTTGGCTGATTATCACCAACTTCACGAAGTTTTGTACGAACCTCTGGATTATCGACTACAATAAACTTCCACATTTCAATACCACTACTTGAAGGGGAGAGACGAGCAGATTCTAATATAGTATATAAGTCTTCATCGGATACTTTTTTATTTTTATCAAAAATTTTCACAGCATAGCGCCAATTTAATGCCTTTATAATTTCTTGATTTTTTTCTGTTGTGATTGTTTTATTTATCATAATTTGATTTGTCCGTATTCTTAGTATACACTAAACACATGAATAATATAAAAGAATTAGTTGAAGATTTGGCAAAGATGATTAGTGAAGGTAAAATTTTAGAAGCATTTGATAAATACTATGCAGAAGATGTGGTTATGCAAGAAAATGAAGATGCACCACGTATAGGTAAAGCTGTGAGTCTAGAATATGAAAAAGCATTCGTAAATGGAATTACAGAAATGCATGATGGTAAGACTTTAGGAATTGCAGTTGGGGATAATTATTCCACTATTGAATCATACATGGATGTGACTCATAAAGAATGGGGCAGAATTGCTCGCTATCAAGTAGCTTGTCAGACATGGAAAGACGGCAAAGTAGTAAAAGAGAAGTTTTACTATAACGCTGGAAAATAAATAAAAATCACTAAAATAGCCCCTTTTTAGGGGCTATTTTGTATTAAATAGGTTATCCACAAGTATTTTAATATAAATAAGAATATAATAATATTAATTTAGTATATTTTTATATTAAATATTTATTAATTTAACATAAAGACTTATGGATAATAACAAAGAGTTGAGGAATTTTTTAGAAATACCGTATGATGATTTAGAAATAATGAATTTAAAGAGTAAGGATAGTGCAGATAAAGATCCTAAGATTTTAGAAAAAGAATATCGCGCGTATTTAGAAAAAGAAAAAAGAATAAAAGCTATCACTCTTTGTTTTACTGATTTAGAAGGTAGATTTCATATGTTGGACTATGATAAAAAGTTTTTGCTTGATTCAGCAAATAATTTAACTTTTGATGGTTCGTCCATAAGAGGATTTAGTCAGCAACATGAATCCGACTTAAGATTAGAAATTGACTGGGCTAGTATTCGTTTTCTACCTGCTGATATTTTCGGACCTGGTAAAGTGATAATTTTTGTAAATGTTTTAGACCGCAACCACAAGCCTTATATTTCTGATTTTCGAGGACAACTCAAAATGTACTTAGAAAAGTTATACCAAAAGGAAAAGGTAAATGTATACGCTGCAGCGGAGGTGGAAGGATTTCTAGTAGATGGAGTAAATGCTGAACAAGAGTATAAAGAAAAAAAGTTTAAACTTATTTCAACTGGTGGGTATTATCATTCCTTACCTTTAGACCGCTTACGCCAATTTATTGATAAAGCAGCTGAGGCCCAAAGAGCTATGGGTTTTAAAAATGAGAAAGATCATCCAGAAGTAGCACCGTCACAATTTGAAATGAATTTCTCTTATGCTGATGCATTACGTGCTTGTGATAATATTCAACTCTATAAGCTCGTATGCCGGCAAGTGGCAAATAGTATGAATATGACAGCGACATTTTTACCAAAGCCATTTGTGGGCATCAATGGTTCTGGTATGCATGTAAATATTTCTTTATCAAAAAATGGGAAAAACACTTTCTATAATGCTAAAGGCAAAGACGGTCTTTCTGACATCGCTTGGAATTTCGTTTCAAGAATATTAAATCATGCTTCTGAAATTTGTCTGACGCTCAACTCTAGTGTGAATTCTTATCGTCGGCTTGATCCGCATTTTGAAGCTCCAAATCAAATAAAAGTTTCTCCTATTGATAGGGGTTCTATGATTCGTATTCCTGTGGGTAATGAACGCTCTACTCGTATTGAAATACGCTCTGTGGCACCTGATTCAAATCCGTATCTTGCACTTTATACTATTATCCGCACAGGACTTGAAGGTAAACCACTCGTAAAAGATAAAGACAAGAGAGATAGATTAAGGACATTGCCGGATAACATAAATGATGCTATCAAGCTTTTTAAAACGAGTGACTTTATAGGCAGAATATTGCATCCAGAAAATCAAAATAAATATGCTGAATATAAACAACATGCTGCTGACCGTAGCCCTAAGGCATTAGGAGCACTTATTAAGACTGGAGAGGTTGTTTATCATCATGAAGTTACCAATCAAGTCCTATGGAATAAGTTTTAAATTAAACTTATTTTTTGATATACTTTCATGAATGGGAGAAAAGATTGGGAAAATTAGTAACATAACAAAAGCCGCTTTAGATTCTAGATATGAAGATACTAGAAAAGTTCTAGACGGTTCTTTGTTTTCAGAATCCGACAAAGGGTTAATTAAATTTCTTAAAAATTCCTTAGAAGATCAAAAGCAAAGAGAAATACTTTTAGATATCTTAGAATCTCGCTCTAAAGAACCAGTTCCGCTTTCAGAGATTATAAAAGTGTTTGATAAATTTAGTGATATTAGTAAGGTAGAACTTACTCCAGAAGATATAAAGTTAGTTAATTTCACAATAAAATATTTTGAAAATTGGTTTTATTCTGGTGAGTGGGCCAAAGTATCACAAAAACAAAATAAGAATCCAAATGCTTACGCTTATTTTTCTGTTCCAGCTGGACTAGTTAATGTTATAACGAAATTAAAAGATAATAGAGAAAATCCGAAAGAGATAACCTCATTTGATTCTCAGAAGTTGTCTCTTTTTGTAAATGAAGTTAAGAGTTTTGTAAATGAATTCTTATCTAAAGAAAGGCTAGAATCTGTTTTAAAAGAAGATTTAAATCCAGCCAAAAAAGAAAAGGTTGAGTTTTTATATAAAAATCGTGAAGCTATATTCAAAGAATTTTTAAATTCAGAAAAGTCTGTTCAAGATGAACTTAGAGGTATTAGGGGTTCTGGTTCTCAGGCTCCAGATCTTTATTTATTAAAAACTATACTTATCGGTGCAGAAATAATTAGAAGAGAACAAGAGATAGATCCTAAATATTATGTTTTTTCTCCCGAAAAAGAAATGAAAAAGAGTGAAGATAATTATGTATGGTTTGATTTTAGTCGAGGTAAAGACCGACACAGTTCGATGCATTATCATCAAGATAGAATTCTTTTTAGTAAATTTGTCGCAGAATATTTAAGAAGTAAAAAATAAAATGGAAGGTGACTTTAAAATTGAAGATGCAAAACCAGAAGATGTGGAAACTATGATTAATATCAAGAAGGCTAGATGGCTCGAGATTTATCCTAATGAAAAGTACGGTATTGCTACTGAAGATCTTTTAGCTATTGACTACTATAATCCAGAAAGTTTAATTAAGAGAAAAAGTGAACTCAAGGAGGTTAGAAATGACACACATACTTTTGTTATAAAAGATAATGAGAATAAAATTGTCGGATATTGCAAGGTATCGAAAATGGATGATTATGGAGAAATAAATGCAATTTATACTTTGCCAGGATTTGAGGGTAAGGGGTTGGGTAAAAAATTAATTCAAAAAGCTTTTGAATGGTTGGGGTCTAGCTTAGATATTAAATTAAAAGTAGTGGCTTACAATACAAATGCTATTGGTTTTTATGAAAAGTTTGGATTTAAAAAGACAACAACTGTAGTTGATTATGGAGGGACACAACTTCCAAGTGGAAAAGAAATTCCAAGGATTGAAATGTTTTTAAAAAGGATTTAATACAATTTATTTATGAAAGTAGCAGTTATTGGTCCTGTAGTTAAAGATATAGTACATATAAACAATATTACTAAAACTTATATTGGAGGTATTCCTTATTATGAGGCTCATGTATTAAAAGCACTTGGTGTTGATGTGACAGCTTTTGTTACTTATGCTCTCTCAGAGCAAAGTATGGTGGATGAAAGCTTTAAAGATATTAAGGTAAATTCTGTATATGTTGAGAAGACAATAGTCCACGAGATTGTTTATAAAGATAAAGATGCAGATTTGCGGGAAGTAAAAGTTTCAGAGTATGATCCAAATGTTTTTCCAGTGGAAGATGAAATAATTAAAGAATTACAAAGTTTTGATTATATACTTTTAGGTCCACTTTATTTTGAAAATATTTCATATGATTTTTTTGAAATAATGAAAAACTCAAATTTAGTTTTAGGAAATTTTGGTCTTTTTACTTATTACGAAAATGGAATACCAGTAAAAAAGAATCCAGAAAATTTAGCCAAGGTTGCTCCTTTTTTAAAGTATCTATTTTTAGATGAAGTAGAGATAAAATTTTGTGCACAAAAAGAAACAATAGAAGAGTGCGCTGATTATTTTATAAATTTAGGAGTAAACTTAGTTGTAGTTACGCAGGGCTCTAAGGGTTCAGTCATTTTCACTAAAGATAAAAAGTATAATATTCCAGCATTTGTACCAAAAGAATTAATAGATCCGACAGGTGCTGGAGATACATATCTTGCGGCTTTTATTTACTCCGAAGAAATTTTTAATGATATGCAAAAAAGAGGAGAGTTTGCAGCTATGTGTGCGACTATGTCTATAGAAAAAGGCGGAGCATTTGATGGTAATACTGAAGGTGTATTAGAAAGATTAAGAAGAAATAATAAGTGATACAATAAACATATGAAAGAACTAACAGAAGAAGAAAAGAGAGTAATAATAGATAAAGGCACAGAGGCACCGTTTTCTAATATTTATTATAAAGAAACTGCAAAGGGTACTTATAATTGTAAACAATGTGGTAACCCTTTATTTTATTCTGATGCGAAGTATCATTCCGATATGCCTGGGCTTGCTGGGTGGCCATCTTTTGATCAAGCTATATCAGGAAGTGTGGAATATTTAGATGACAATACTTTAGGAATAGAAAGAACCGAAGTAGTTTGTTCTAAATGCAAAGGGCATCTTGGTCATATTTTCCCTGATAGTGAATCAAAAACTGGAAAACATTTTTGTGTTAATTCTTGTTCTCTTGATTTAACAAAAGAATAAATCTATGAATAAAAAAATAATTTTAGCGGGAGGGTGCTTTTGGGGTTTACAAGAACTCATACGCAAACAAGATGGGGTAGTGGAAAGTCGTGTGGGGTATACGGGTGGCACAGTTGAGAATCCGACATATGAAAATCATGAAGGACATGCGGAAGCAGTGGAGATAACATATGATACTGATAAGACTTCATATAAAAAGCTTTTAGATTTCTTTTTTCAAATTCATAATCCGACGACCTTAAATCAACAAGGGAATGATAAAGGCACTTCTTATCGCTCAGCTATATTTTACGGTAATGAAGAGGAGAAAAAGGAAGCGGAAGATTTTATTGATATTGTAAATCAATCTAGGCGTTGGAAAGACCCTGTAGTCACAACCTTAGAGCCTTTAAATAAATTTTATTTAGCAGAAGACTATTATCAGGATTATTTACAAAAGAATCCAAATGGCTATACCTGTCACGCTATTTATTTTGATAGTTATTTGTGAGCCATAATAATTTTCTTAACGTCTTAAGAAAATTTTTCAGCCCCGGACTTGGCTATTTTTCTACTGAAAAATTATGCCTCCGTCTTCACAAAGTGCACGCAGGTAAAGCAGTTTACCTGCTCTCCTGCACTTTGTGACCCTACAGAGAATCGAACTCTGATTCCATCCTTGAGAAGGATGTGTCCTAACCGTTAGACGATAGGGCCTAGCTACAAAAATATAACATTTTAAATCAAAAAATCAAAAAATTTGGCGTTCCTTTGTGGGGAACGCCAGGTGATTTTTTTGTGCTACCTTTTTAGGTGGCGAACTCTCGGTTTACTGATTGAATAATCAGGGCCAAGCATAAAAAATAATTTTATGGGGAACATAAATTGTCCCCTTTGCATAGAAGGCATTACCGCACCTCTTACAAATTCTCGAACGATTGACCCTCGTTCATTGAAACGAAAAATATTCATATATTTGGTTTTAGAATAAAAATATATCATTAATATTAAAAATGTCAATTTATGTTTAAAAAATTTAAAGATGTATAATATCAACATGATGAAAGAACTTGTAGAAAAATTTGGAGAACAATTAAGTGAAGGTTTAAGTATTGGAGAGAGTGCAACTCTTACTTTAAGTAAAAATGAAATAAAAAATGTTTTGATTTCTGGTATGGGTGGGTCAGGGATAGGAGGTATAATTGCTTCTGAAATTACTTCTCATGAATCTAAAATACCAGTGTCTGTTTCTGACACTTATACAATCCCTGAATATATAAATAGTGATAGCTTGGTAATAGTTTCTTCATATTCTGGAGATACAGAAGAGACTTTGCAATCTTTAGCATATGCATTAGAGAAAGGTGCGAAAATTGTCTGTATTTCCTCAGGAGGTAAACTTATTCAAATTGCAAAAGAAAAAAACTTAGACCACATCGTTATACCTTCTGGTATGCCACCGCGTGCATGTGTGGGGTATTCACTTGTACAGATATTTTATATATTGAATTTCTTTGGAATTATTAATGATAACTTTAAAAATGATATTAAAGCCTCTGTAGAATTATTAAAAACTGAACAGCAAAATATTCAAAATGAGGCAAGAGAAGTTGCTAAAGTTTTATCTCAAAAATTGCCAATAATTTATGCATCTTATGGATATGAAGGAGTATTGGTGAATTTTAGAAGACAGTTGAATGAAAATGCGAAAATGCTTTGTTGGTATTCTGTATTACCTGAGATGAATCACAATGAGCTTGTGGGTTGGACTAAAAAGGATGAAAATTTGGCTGTGGTATTTTTACGAAATGATACTGACCATAAAAGAATAGGTAAAAGGATGGAAATAGTGAAAGAAATAGTGAGTAAGTATACTCCAAATATCGTAGAAATTTATTCTAAGGGAAATTCTCAAATTGAAAAATCATTGTATCTCGTACATATGGGAGCTTGGGTTTCTGTATTTTTAGCAGAGATGAATAATATAGATGCTGATGAAATAGAAGTAATAAAGTATTTAAAAAAAGAATTAGAAAGTTTTAAAGAATAAAACAAAATGAGTAAATTTATACAAGAATTTGATGAGAATGGAAAAAAGATAAGTCCGAAACTTCCGGAGCATATTAAAAATTATCTTATAGATATAGATGGGACTATTTGTGATGATATTCCAAATGAAGAGCCGGAGCGTATGCTAACCGCAGGAGAAATAGAGGGAGCAAAAGAAGTGATAATGTCTTGGTATGATGAAGGACACATTATTACCTTTTTTACTTCACGCACAGAAGAGCATAGAGAAAATACAGAAAAGTGGTTGGCGGAGCACGGATATAAATATCATGGAATAATTTTTGGAAAGCCTAGAGGAGGGAATTATCATTGGATAGATGACAGAAGTGTTAAAGCTACTCGTTTTTCAGGGAAATTTACTCCGCTAGTAAAAAAACAAAAAGATATTTGGGTTTTTGAAGAATAAATTTTTTCACACGTTACTCGCTTGTCAGAATAAAAAAAAGTACTTACTCCTAAAGGGAATAAGTACTTCTGTACGATAATTTTTGTATGCCTTTTATGACATAGAATGATTAGAAAAAATAATTTCATGAGCCTCTGCGTCTGTGTAAATCCGCTCAATAATGAATTGTCCTTCGTTAAGGACAACGTTGGCTCCCTCTGGGAGACTATGGAGTTCTTTTACCCAAGGCGTGTTCGATGCTACTATTGATACACCTTTTTGATTTCGTGCGTATGAACATACGCTTTCTATCGGATAATGTTCTACAAGAATCCTAAGTGACTCGCCATTTTTTTTGATATCGGTAAGCTTGCCCCAACCAAATTCCTTGTGATTTTTTGGATGGTCCACCCGACGGAACTTTGATTCTGCCGCTAGGCGTTGGATGCTATCTTCGATTAGCCCTAGTTCCATATTTAGAACCGTTGCATCTTCCGCATACTCCCTACTAACTTCACTGTTTGAGGACTGTTGGGTATTAGTCCAATGTTTAGACAAAACTGTCTCAACTTCCTGCATTATGTTATAAGTTAACACAGAGATTGGAGGGACGATTCTTTGAATCTCATCTCCCCTTGAATTCATCTTTTTCATGATACGGTTTTTTTTATGAATTTAGTTATCCCCTTCGAAACTTTTACAAATATCGAAGGGGATAACTAAATTCTATTTTTCAAAGGACTAATTTTTAATTAAATATTATATAGGTTAAATTTAAATTTGTCAAATAATCTTCTATTTTTTGGCTTATCTTATTAAGAATGACTAAAAGACATTTGGTTTTTTTGAAAAATAGAAAAGCGTTAATCATATTATTTGAGTAACGCTTCTTTATTGTTCGTTATTATTTTTTTTAGTAATGCTTTCGCACTTACTGGTCTTTTGTTTGAAGGAATTAAGTTTCTTATCTCTGTTTTTCGTTCTTTTATTTTCGCTTTAAGAATCTTAATTTCTTCATTTTTTTTATTTCTTTCCTCAACCTCATTTTCTGAACCCCTCTTTATCTTTTTCCTCTCATCTGTAATATCTTCAATTTTTCCAAGCAAATCAAAGATTTCGTCGTCTTCAATATACATTTCTCTCATATGAACTTATTTATTTGGTGAACTAATTAGATTTTTATTATATAACTTTTTTATGGAAAGTCAAATAAATTTATTCCTCTTCTCTTGGTTTTTCTATGGCAATACTTGAAAGTTCAGGTGAAGTGCCAGAAATTCGTAGTATGTCTTTATCTATTAATTTAAAGTTACTACCGGCTTCTGTATAATGTCCCACTGTTGTTGAAAGTGATTTTCCTAATTTTAGGTAATATTCTTCATAAGCTTTTAAATGTTTACCAAGATCATTAACATTTTTCATAATTTCTTCTGCTTGCTTTTCTACTTTCATTGCTTTTAAACCTTGGTGAACAGTTTGTAAGTATGCTAAAAAAGAAGTAGGAGAAACTATGATAACTTTTTGTTTGAAGGCGTATTCGATAAGATCTTGGGTGTTTATTTTTAAAGTACCTATTTCTGCAATTAGTAGATCATAGTAAATAGCTTCATGGGGTATAAACATAAATGCAAATTCTAAGGTACCTTCTTTTGGTCTAATGTATTTAGCTGTTTCATCTATTCTTTTTTTTATATCTTTTTTAAATTCTTGAATAAATGGTTCAGTGTTTTTATTATCTTTATTTGCTTCTATGATGCGATTATAATTTTCAAGACTAAATTTTGAGTCAATAGGAATAATTTTTTGGTCTATTATAACTACTGCATCAACTTTATCACCGTTATCGAATTCATATTGAATTTTATATGCTCCAAGAGGTAAAACCCTAGATAAAATTGTTTCTAGGTAGTATTCGCCTAATATTGTGCCACGTTGCTTAGGGTTTTTGAGAATATCTTGCAAACTTTGAAGTTGATCAGTAAATGACACAACTTGCTTATTGGTTTCATCTAATTTTGTTAATCTTTCTGTAATATCACGAATTATATTTTGTGATTGACTTGATTGGAATTTAATTGATTCACTTACATCTTTTTGAGATTCAGAAAGTTTTTGGTCTAACGTTCTAGTTAACTCAATCATTTGTTGATGTAATAAATTAAGAGCATTAACATCTGTACTATTTTCTTTTTTTTTGTTTAAAAATAGATACACAATTATCCCACCTCCCAATATTCCTAAAATTATCCAAGCAATGTTTGACATATTATTTTTCTAAATAGTGTTTTAGTGTATAAATCCAGTCCTCGTCTATGCCTTCACCGTTTAATTTTTGAGCCAAAAGCCATTCTAGGTATCCGCGGTCAGTTTTGATGACTTCTTCTATTCTTTTGCCATTATGTTTTCCGAATTTAAAAGTATGAAGAAGTGAAGGGTGTGAAGATATTTCTATCATTTTTTCTATTGCTTCATCTTCATCTACCCCATCCGTATCCATAATTTTCTTTTGGAGTCTTGTGAAAAGTTGTTCTAAGACCAGCACATCTCCTAATGCATCATGTGCTTGAGCTTCAATTTCTATTTCTAGTAGGTAGCGTAAGTATTGCAAATTGTATCTTTCTATTTTTTCTTCTTTATCTAAATATCGTGCCACACGAAGAGTACAAATAAAGTTTGATGGGGTGATGTCTTCTTTTTTAAACATCATTATGTCAAAAGGTGCATTGTGCGCTACAGCGACACTGTTTTCATTTTCAAAAAGCTCTTTTATTTTTTCTTTATCACCACTTAGAGAAAAAGTCTTTTTGTCGGCGACCATTTTATTAGTGATATGGTGCACAGCGGATGCTTCAGGAGGGATTTTGATTCCTGGATTATACAGAGCAGAAAAAGTCTCGTCACTAGTTTTATAAGCAATTTGGCATAAAACATCTTTTTCAGTATTGCCAGTGGTCTCCGTATCAAAAAATATAATTTTCTTCATTTAGATATTTTAGCATAATTTGCTATAATAGAGCTATGTTACATGAACAAATAAAAAGTGGAATTATGGAGGCGATGAAGGCACATGATGCTGACAAGTTGAAAGCTTATCGCAATATGGTCACAGCTTTCACAAATGAATTAGTAGCTAAAGGTAAAAAGCCTCAAGATTTTTTAAATGATGAGGAAGCTTTAGCTGTAATTACAAAGTTAGCTAAACAAAGAAAAGACTCCATAGAGCAATTTAAAACTGGAGGAAGAGAAGATTTAGTGAAAGAAGAAGAAACAGAATTGAAAATTCTTGAAGTATTTTTGCCGAAATTGATGGAGAAAAGTGAGGTAGAGGGTATAGCAAAAGCAAAGCAAGCCGAGCTTGGAATTACAGATGCTACAAAAAAGGGAATGCTTATGTCTGCGCTTATGAAAGACTTAAAAGGTAAAGCTGACGGCACAGTGGTTAAAGAAGTAGTGGACGGATTGTTTTAATAATACTTATGGCTAAACAAAAACTCATTACACATAATGGTAAATTTCACACAGACGATGTCTTCGCCTGTGCTACTTTGTGTTTGATGTTGGAGGGCAAAAGAGAGTCATATGAAATAATTCGGACTCGTGATGAAGAAATAGTTAAAAATGGGGATTATGTTTTTGATGTCGGTGGTATACATGACCCAGATAATAATAAATTTGACCACCATCAAGTAGGAGGTGCAGGGAAAAGAGAAAATGGCATTGAATACGCATCTTTTGGTTTGGTCTGGAGTAAATACGGAGCAGAGCTTTGTGGCTCAAAAAAAGTTGCGGACTATGTAGATGAGAAAATGATTGCTTCTATTGATGCAGAAGATAATGGTGTAGATATTTTCGCTACTACACATGACAATATCTTGCCTTACTCTATTTGGAATATTACACGAGCATTTTTGCCAACATGGAAAGAAGGTGAAAATGAATTGGACAATACATTTTTAGAAGTTGTGGATTTTGCAAAGAAAATTTTACAAAGAGAAATCACAAGAGCAAAGGCTAAAGATGAAGCGGAAGTTTTAGTTGAAAAAGCATGTGAAAGTGCTGTTGATAAAAGACTTATTATCCTGGATGCTTATTATCCTTGGCAGAGTACGCTTATGAAATATCCTGAGCCATTATTTGTAGTTATTCCTGTTGTGGGAGGTAGGTGGAATTTACAGACAATACAAGTCGCTAAAGACTCTTTTAAGTCCAGAAAAGACTTACCGAAAGATTGGGCAGGGCTCATGAATGAAGAATTACAAAAAGTTACAGGAGTGCCTGATGCAGTATTTTGTCATCGGTCACTTTTCTTAGCAGTAGCAAGTTCCAAAGAAGGAATTTTAAAATTAGCAGAATTAGCATTAAAAAGTTAGTATCAATACATGGCATTTATAGATGAAATAAAAATACATGCAGAAGCTGGTCGCGGAGGCGACGGTGTGGTGCGCTGGCGTCAGGAGAAATTTGTGCCTAAAGGTGGGCCCGCAGGAGGAGACGCTGGACGCGGAGGCGACTTTTTTATCATCGGAGTGCGTGATGTAGGCATACTTGCTCAATATAAATCCAAACATGAATTCGTGGCAGGACGAGGAGAAGACGGAGGGAATAAAAGTCTGCATGGAGCTAATGGTACAGACTATGTTTTAGAATTACCTATTGGTTCTAAGATTACAAATTTAGCTACAGAAGAAGTATTTTATTTAAATGAAGTTGGAGAAAAAATCCAATTACTAAAAGGTGGCTATGGAGGCTTTGGTAATGAACATTTCAAAAGTTCTGTAAATACAACTCCACAAGAAAGAAATGAAGGAGAAGAAGGAGAAAAAGGAGATTATAAAATTGAGCTCGAACTTTTTGCTGATGTTGGTTTAGTAGGACTTCCAAATGCTGGAAAGTCTTCACTTTTAAACGCTCTTACAAATGCACAAGCGAAAGTGGGGGATTATGCCTTCACAACTCTCGACCCAAACCTCGGAGCTTTTTATGGTTTTATTATTGCAGACATTCCAGGAATTATTGAAGGCGCAAGTGAGGGTAAAGGTCTCGGAATAAAATTTTTAAAACATGTGAAGCGCACAAAAATGCTTGCGCACTTGGTGTCACTTGAGAATGAAAAACCACTTAAAGTGTATAAAGAAATTCGCAAAGAGCTAGAAGCTTATGACAAGAAAAATGATTTGAGCCTAGATGGACTTTCTAAAAAAGAAGAAATAATAATTCTCACCAAGACTGATATAGTAGAGGATAAAAAATTAATTGCTAAAAAAATAAAAGAATTTGAAAAGCTTGGTAAGCCTATCTTTACTTTGTCTTTATTTGACGATGAGTCTGTAAAAAGTTTTCATGATGAGTTGGTGAAGATACTTAGAAAATTGTAAAAACATAGTTATATTAATTAATGAAAAATTTTCAGAAAAACTCTCTTGTTTCATTCATACTTTTAGTTAGTCTAGTTTTTTCTAACTTATTTACCTTTCTACCTAAATTAGTTTCTGCCTCCTCATCTATTTCTGTAGGCGCCGGTCCTCAATATTCTATTCTTGTGGGTACTGATATTTACGTAAATAATTATGGTAGTAATAATGTCTCAGTTATTAATACGAATACAAACGCTGTCACAGATACAATTACAGTAGGTACAGGCCCAGCTAGTATGATCTTAGTTGGTTCATATATCTATGTTATGAACTACGATTCTACCGATGTGTCCGTGATTGATACAAATACAAATACAGTAACTGATACGATTACAGTTGGAAACCGTCCTTTCAACGCTACACTTGCCGGTACAGACTTATATGTGATGAATTATGATTCGTCAGATGTGTCCGTGATTGATACAAATACAAATACAGTCACGGCGACGATTACAGTCGGAAGTGGTCCTTACAATGCCACTCTTGTCGGTGTTGACTTATATGTAAATAACATTGGCGACACAAGCGTATCCGTGATTGATACAAATACAAACACAGTGACTGACACGATTACAGTTGGAACCTCTCCATACAGTTCTACTTTAGTTGGTACTGATTTGTATGTAAATAATGGTGGCGACACAAGTGTATCCGTTGTTGATACGAATACAAATACAGTCACCGCGACGATTACAGTTGGAACCTCTCCGTACAACTCTACTTTAGTCGGTACTGATTTGTATGTAAATAATGGTGGCGACACAAGTGTATCCGTTGTTGATACGAATACAAATACAGTCACCGCGAC
>JAUPWJ010000041.1 GCA_030916575.1 Patescibacteria group bacterium
ATCATTTGCTTTAATGTCTACATTAACACCGAGCTCTATTGTTCCAGCATTTCCAGGGGCAAAATAAATCAAAGGCTTTCGAGGTGATTGTGCAATTTTCCAGCCAATAGCATGCTCTCGTCCCCCTCCTCCAATTATTAAAATTTTCTGCTTATTTTGCATATTATTTTTCTTAATTTTCCTTAGTTAATTTCTCTAACACTTCCACATACATAATATTTTCTTTTCTTTTTAGTCTAGAATATAAAGATTCAACATTATCTTTTGGTTCTACTTTTTCAAATACTCTTCCTAATACTGGCCCAAAATCAAAGTTTAGAGTTAAAAAATGAATAGAAGACCCAGCGTAAGTCGCTTTATTATCTAAGAAATTTTGAATTGCTTTATCTGTGAGCATGCTTTTATTCCATAGTGCTAGAGTCCCATCTGGATTCATAACCGTCCCATCAGTTGTATCAGGAATTAATCCTGGGTGTAGATTTAAGATTTTATTTGGGTATGCCTCAATTACTTCATCTAATATGATTTGTTTCCAACCAGCAAGGCAAATAAAATCAGGATTTAATTTTTGTAAAAGTCCTAATAAATCTTCTTTTTTAGAACAAATTTCAATATTTAAATTATTTTTCCTAGCATGCTCAAGTCCTAATGCGTCAGTTTTGTCCGATATTACTGCAGAAATCAGAGCATTTATTTTACTTTCAGTAATACCATTTATAATAGCTTGTAAATTTGTACCTGTGCCAGTATTTGAAATTAATACTACAATTTTCATTTTATTCTTTTGCCACTTTATAACTCACCTCACTTTTCCTCTCTAAAATATCTATTGGGTAGACACCGGTAAAGAATGAAGTGCAGAGTTCTTCCTTAGGTAATCCTATGGATTCTACTAAACCATCAAGTGATAAGAAATGTAGCGTTGTTGCTCCGAGCCATTCGCGCATTTCTTCAACTGTTTTATCAAAGGCAATCAATTCACTTTGCTCGGGCGTATCAATACCATAAAAATCAGGATAACGTACTGGCGGAGATGAGATTAGTAAATGCACTTCTTTTGCCCCAGCATCAAAAAGAGTTTTAATTAACTTCTTACTTGTATGTCCACGGACAATAGAATCATCTAAGACAGCAATTTTCTTTCCTTGCAATACTTCTGGTAATGGCACAAGCTTAAGGGCCACACTATGCCGTCTTTGTTCCTGACTAGGTTCAATAAATGTTCTGTGAACATATCTATTCTTAACCAAGGCCATCTCAAGGGGTATGCCGGATTCATGAGAATAACCAATAGCCACAGGTACAGCAGTATCAGGCACTGGGACTACGATATCAATATCTAACTTGCATTCACGAGCGAGCATCTTTCCAAAGTTTTTTCTTACATCATAAACAAGCTTACCGCCGAGAACACTATCTGGTCTTGAGAAATATACATATTCAAAAATATCATGTTTTGGATTGGCATCTGCTAATTTTACACTCTTCATTCCTTCATTATTTACAATAATCATTTCCCCACATTCCACCTCTCGGACAATGGTTGCTCCGATAGTCTTCAGCGCACAGCTCTCTGATGTAAATACATAGCCATCATCTCCTAATTTTCCAAATGATAAAGGGCGCATTCCGTAAGAGTCACGGACTGCTACTAAGGTGTCCTTGTCCATCATTGTAAGTGCGAAGGCACCAGTTAGAAGTGGGTATACTTTAATAACAGCGTCAGGAAGACTTAACCCATCTTTTAGATAATAAGAAATTGAATCAGTAATTAGTTCAGAATCAGAACGATTACTTTTTAGCATGTTTACAGATGATAAGAAATTTTCCAATGCTTTAACACTTGGGAGATTTCCATTGTGTGCCAAAGCGAAACTATTTTCTTCATTTAATACTGGTTGAGCATGTTCCAATGCCCCGCCCCCAGAAGTTGAATAACGATTGTGTCCGATACCAATATGACCCTTTAGTCCATTTATAGCTTCTTCTGTATATACTTGAGATACTAGTCCCACTCCCTTATGAGTAATTAAGTTATTTCCATCTGAAGTCGTTATTCCAGATGCTTCTTGTCCTCTATGTTGTAAGGCAAATAAAGCGAAAAAAGCGAATCTCGCAATTTCTGTATCTTTTGAAAAAATACCAACAATACCACATTTTTCATTTAGTTCTTGCATAATTTATTTTTTAAAATAATTAATAGCGTTTTTAAAAATTTGAAGACCAGCACCTTCTTTATTGCTTTTTTTACCTTTATTTTTCTGCCAAAGTGGAGATTGATGGATAAACATCGCTCTCTCTGGATGTGGCATAAGTCCGAGTACTCTACCATTATACGCTAATACTCCAGCAATGTCCTCTACTGAACCATTTGGATTTTTCTCTAAATTTTGAAATTCACAAATTTCCCCTTTTGTATAAGTGAAAGCAATTTGTTTATTTTTTACCATGTTTTTATATTCTTTTTCATCTATCACATAGTGTCCCTCACCATGAGCAATAGGTAATGAAATATCTTTTATTCCATCAAGCCATGGACTTTTACCCATAGCTTTTAAATCCACCCATCTGTCAATATATTGCGCACTTTTATTGAAAGTAAGTGCTCCAGGAAGTATTCCTAGATTAGTAATTATTTGGAAACCATTACAAATTCCGATGACTAAAGTATTTCTATTTAAAAATTCCTGTAATTCTTTTGATAAATGATTTTTGAATTTATTAGCATATGCTTTACCAGAGCCTGTATCATCTCCATAAGAAAATCCACCAGGAAAAGCCAAAATATCGTAATTTTGTAAAATTGGTGGATTTTTTATTAAGTCATTGATATGCACAATATCAGCATTTCCTCCTGCCCATTCAAATGCAAATTTAGTTTCCTCTTCGCAATTGAGTCCATAGCCAGACATTATTATGATTTTTACTTTGGTGTTTTTCATATTATTTCATTTTATTTGAAAAACTATGGTAATTTGTGGAAAGTTTTTTAATATCAGTATTTATTATTTTGTTTTTGCCGTCAGTAATAGTAAATTTACTATCCTTAGTGACTTTTCCAATTTGTGTATAAGGAATATTTTTAACCATTTTCTCAAAAGCACTTTTATTTTTAGGTGAAACAGAAACCACTATCCTACCCTGACTCTCAGAAAATAATTTTGAATTACTTGTACTAGCATCACCCCTAATATTTTTTATTGAAACATTACAGCCAACCATGCCTCCAACACATGCCTTTGCAAGGGCTATAGCCAATCCACCAGAAGTAACTGAAATTGCAGAAGTTACTAGCTCTTTACCTATGGCACTCTCTAGCGCCTCATATATCTTTTTATTTTTCTTAAAATCTACTTTCGGAACATTATTCCCAATATCATTATTATTACCCTTCTTGGCTAATAATTTGTAATATTCACTTGCTCCCAATTCTTCATTTGTTTCTCCAAGTACATAGATTAAATCCCTGTTATTTTTAAATTCGGGAGAAATAGTTTTATAAATATCTTTCATCACGCCAATAGCAGATATCAAAAGTGTTGGCGGCACGGATATTGCAATAGGATTTCCTTTTTCGTCATAACCCTTGAAATCATTCCACATGCTATCTTTTCCAGAGATTAATGGTGTGCCGTAGCCTATAGAGTAGTCATAGCAAGCACGCACTGCATCAACTAATTGCGCCAGACGATTTTTATCATTTGATGAACACCAACAGAAGTTATCTAGTATTGCTAAATGTTTTAAAGATCCACCAGCACAAATAGCATTTCTTACTGCTGTATCTAGTGCGCAACTCGCCATATGGTATGTACTTATGTCTCCATATGAAGGATATAAAGCTGATGTTAATACTACTCCTTTATCGGATGTAAGTACTGGGCGAAACACTTGAGCATCAGTATTTATAAGGCCTCTTCCAGATAGAGGTTTGAGCACAGAGCCAGCTTGAACTTCGTGATCGTATTGCTGTGAGATAAAAGAAAATCCGCTAATATTTTCTTCTTTTAATAATTCTTCCAAAATGAAATTTGAAGAATATTTTTTAGAAATTTTTGGTTCACTATATGTATTTTCAATTTTCTCTGTAGTAATTTGATGTTTCGGTAAACCATTATGAAGAAAATCCATAGAGATATCCATAATAGCTTTGCCTTTATAATTTACTATACATTTTGGATTTTTTGTGAATTCTCCAATTATAGTTGCTTCTACTCCACGACTTTCCATTAATTCTTGGAAAGCTTTCCATTTATTTTTCGGCACAGAGAGTGTCATACGTTCTTGAGATTCTGAAATCCAAATTTGCCAAGGCTCCATATTTGGATATTTTAATGGAACTTTTTCTAAATCAACTATTGCCCCACCACATTCTTTTGCCATTTCTGCAACAGAACAAGATATTCCTCCAGCCCCATTGTCTGTAATACTATTGTAAAGTCCCATATCGCGAGCTTCTTTTACTATTGCATCACTCATTTTCTTTTGAGTTATAGGGTCACCGATTTGCACTGCTGTTGCAGGTGAAGACGCATCCATTGTTGTAGAAGAAAAAGTCGCACCGTGTATGCCATCTGCACCAACTCTTCCGCCAGTAACTACAACATAATCCCCCGCTTTCGCTTCTTTTTCATGCGATAAAATACCTGAAGGTAAACGCCTTGGTATCAAGCCAACTGTTCCAGCAAAGACTAAAGGTTTACCTCTATATCTATCATCATATTTTACAAAGCCATTAAGTGTAGGTATGCCAGAACAATTTCCGCCAACATTAATTCCTTTTATTACACCTTTAGCTATGCGCGCAGGTGAGAGCATTTTTTGTGTTAATTTTTTATCTCGAAAAAGTGCTCGTGTGTCATCAGGGTAACCAAAACAAAACCCATAAACATTTGCGATAGGTTTAGCTCCAAGACCGAAACCCATAGTATCTCTATTCACACCAACTATACCTGTGATGGCCCCACCGTATGGATCTAAGGCCGAAGGACTATTATGTGTTTCAACTTTATGTGTAATTAAAAATTGATTATCAAAAATTATTCCACCAGAATTATCAGAAAAAACAGAGACACAGAAATCATCTTTACCTTTTTGTTTCCGAATTAAATTTGTAGCTCCTTTGATATAAGTTTTATACAAACCATCCACAATATCATCAATTGGGTTTGCAAAAATTGTGTGTTTGCAATGTTCAGACCAAGTTTGGGCCAAAGATTCAAGCTCTATGTCTGTAGGATTTCGTTTTAATTTCCCGAAATACTCTTTAATAGCTTTCATATATGGCAATGTGAGCGCCAAAGGACCTCTAGGAATATTATCATTTCCCAATACACCCTCTTTACCTATTTTAATTAATTCCTCGTCACTTATATTGAGATTAACTTTCAAAACAGGTTCTTCTTTTTTTAATTCTACTTTCGGTATGTAAAGCGGTAATGAGATACTTTTATTTTGAATATTTTCTTTAGAAATTTTTGTTATACTTCCTCTTTCTATCAGAGGATTATAAAGTGAAGAAGATATTTTCTGTATATCTCCTAAGTTAACCTTACCTCCAATTAAATAAATTTTTGAAGTGTATACATTGAAGTCTTTCTCTATGTGTAATAAATCTGAAATTGTTTCTTTTGTAGTGTGTCCGACATTATCAGTCACCCCTGGTAAATATCCGATTTCAACAATAAAGTCAAAATTATTTTTCAATAATAATTTATCTATAGAGAATTCCTCCATGACTTCATTTACGAGTAAACTACCTATTTGTTGCAATTCTGTTTTAGAAAAATTAAAGTCTAAGGCATAACAGTCAACTACAGAGATATTTTTTAACTTACCAGAGAGCCCTAAACTCGCCCATGATTTCATATACACATTTTCTCGGCTGTCTTTTACTTTAACTCCTGTGTAAATTCTAGAAATCATAGAGGCATTATACATTTTCTTCAGAATTTTTAATAGTTTGATTTATAGTCATTAGTGTAGTCTCGTATTCTGGCAATTCTTCCACTTTCGTCACACCCATAAAGGATAATAATTCAAATGTAGGCTTATATATAAAGCGTCTATTATCACTAGGATCTTGGATTTTCTCTACCAAACCTCTTACAGAGAGCGCTCGCAAGCTGAATGTTGAATTTACCCCTCTTATATAGTCAATTTCAGCACGGGTCGCTCCATTTTTATATAAAACTATAGAAAGTGTCTCGAGTGTAGCTTTGGATAAGTCTTTACTCAATTCTTCTTTTTGTAAATTCTCTATCATTTCAGATAGTTCTGGAGCTGTTCCCAAGGTTATTTCATCGTCTTTTTCCAATAAGACTATGCCACGATTTTGTAAATTTTCTTTTAAATTTAAAATTGCATCCTTCACTTCTTCTCCGGATACTTTTAAAATATCAGTTAATTTTTTCAAACTTACCGGTTCACCTTTAAAGAAAAGTATCGCTTCAATTTTTTGTTCTAAATTATTCATAACTTTCTATTATTATTTCTTGTTTCTCTATTATAATATCTTCAAAATTATTTTCTTGTATTAAATTTAAAATTCCTTGTCTAGAAAGTTCTAATACAGCTAGGAAGCCGACTATTACAAATACTTTCTCTTCTTTGGTCTTAGACCCCCCAGCAAATTCTTTGAAATTCATACTTAGGGTATTTGAAATCCTCTCGGTCAATTTATCAATCATCTCTTCAATACTTATTACTTTTTTCACCTCAATTTCAGGTAAAAATACTTTTTTAGGAATTCTGCCTAAAACATCCGAAGCGAAAGTCATCATGGAGTCCTTGGTGATTTTGTTATCTGGAAGAAATATCAATATATCACTTTTTCTCTCATTTGGGGCGAAAATTATTTTCTCTCCGAAATTGTTTTTTATATTAATACCAAGCTTGGTATATAAGTCATACAAACGAAGTCTTTCTTCTAAGCTAGAAATGTCTCCTTGTTCTTCTTCAGTGAGTTCTAGATTTGGTAATAATGATTTTGACTTAATAAGAATTAAAGTTGAAGCCACAGAAATAAAAGCCGCGAGTTCATTGTGGCCTAAATTTCCCAAGGCATTCATGTATTTCAAAAAGTCTTCTGTCACAGAAGCCAGAGATACATCGTTGATGAATAGTTTTCTTTCTTCAACCAAAGATAGCAACAAATTAAAAGGCCCTTCAAATGAAGAGGTTTTTACCTTAAATGCATTTTCCATTACTTCTTGTTCCACCTTTAAATATTAGCATTTTTCGTGTAATTCAATAACTTGACAAAATTATATTTTATGATATACTTGTCATGTATGACAAAACTTGGCAGTCACCGCCGCTCTTTAAGAGCCCTGCACAGACACCGTGTTTAAGTCATCACATGCTTTCCCAGATAGCTACGGCCCTGGGAAAGTTTTTTATTTTGAATTAGTTTAGTGTTCAGGTATACTGAAAAATATGCAAAAGAAAAAAACAAATGTCCGATTGTCTAAGTATGTCGTGCCGATTAAATACGACATTAAGCTTCACCCAGATTTGGAGAATTTTACATTTGGAGGAACAGAAGTGATAACTGTTATCTTACTAAAAGATACGAAAGAAATTACACTACACTCCAAAGAAATAGATATTGAAACAGTCCGAATAGATAAGGAATTTTCTCAAAAAATTACTTACAATCAAAAAGCCGAGACTGCTACTTTTGTTTTTGATAAAAAAATTCCTAAAGGGCGTCACGCACTCACCATTTCATTCCAAGGCATCTTAAATGACAAAATGCGAGGTTTTTATCGTAGTTCTTATGTCTATGAGGGTAAGGTGCACAATATCGCAACCACACAATTTGAGGCAACAGATGCTCGAAGAGCCTTTCCTTGTTTTGATGAACCAGCCCAAAAAGCAATTTTCAATGTATCTTTAGTAATTCCAAAAGGCAAAAC
This sequence comes from Patescibacteria group bacterium, assembly GCA_030916575.1. Taxonomy (GTDB): domain Bacteria; phylum Patescibacteriota; class Minisyncoccia; order Phycocordibacterales; family UBA9973; genus UBA9973. The sequence goes on from JAUPWJ010000041.1 coordinate 7,920, forward strand.
TGCAATTTCAAATACTTTACCTATTTCAAAAGTTGAACATGAAGCTGGTTTTGAAGTTGTAAAGTTTGCTCCGAGTCCTAAAATGTCTACTTATCTTTTAGCTTTCATTGTTGGAGATTTTGAATATATAGAAAAGAAATCCAAGGGCGGAGTGCTTGTACGAGTGTATACGACCCCAGGTAAAGTTCATCAAGCAGGATTTTCTTTGGACTGCGCGGTAAAAGTATTAGATTTCTATGAAAAATATTTTGATATTAAATATCCTCTTAATACTTTAGATATGATAGCAATTCCAGACTTTGCATCACTTGCAATGGAAAATTGGGGTGCTGTGACATACCGTGAAGTTGGACTCCTTGTGGATGAGAACAATACTTCGCTCGGAAGTAAGCAAATGATAGCACTCGTTATAGCTCACGAATTGGCTCACCAATGGTTTGGGAATTTGGTAACTATGGAATGGTGGACGCATTTATGGCTCAATGAAGGCTTTGCATCATATATAGAATTCTTAGCTGTGGATGATTTGTACCCTGAGTGGGACATTTGGACACAATTTTTGACTTATGAGCATGGAGTCGCTCTTCGTCTAGACGGATTACTAAATACTCACCCCATAGAAATACCAGTGCATCATCCAGATGAAATCGGTGAGATTTTTGATGAAGTATCTTATTCAAAAGGATCTTCAGTAATTCGTATGCTAGCAGACTATTTAGGTGAAGAAGATTTTCGCTTAGGTTTGAGTCATTATTTAAAAAAGCATAGTTATAAAAATACAGAAACGATTCACCTCTGGGAAGCATTTGAAAAGATTTCTAAGAAACCAGTAGCAAAAATGATGCAGAATTGGACAGGTCGTGGAGGCTACCCAGTAATTAATGCGAGCTTAGAGAGAGATAATTTAATTCTAAAACAAAACAGATTTTTCTTAAGTTCAATTTCAAAAAAGAAAGCTAATGACAAAACTATATGGCAAGTGCCAATATCCCTAAGCAACAGTAACAAAACGCAAAAACTATTTTTGAGTGTCGAGAAAAAACTTGTACCAAGTAAAGACTTTGAATGGCTCAAATTAAATCAAGGCGAATCAGGATTTTACCGCACAGCTTATAGTAAAGAGCTTTTAGCAAGTCTATACTCCCCTGTTTTAAATAAAGTTTTGCCTCCTATAGATCGCCTTGGTATTGTCAGAGATTTATTTACTTTAGCTGAAGCAGGAGTAATTCCTACAATAGATGCCTTGGAATTTCTTTCTGCATACAAAAATGAAGACAATTACACTGTTTGGACAGAGATAGCTTCTGGGCTTTCCCGTATTGAACAAACCTTCGGTAAAACTTCTGCGAAAAGTAATCTAGATAAGCTAACTATAAACACATTCACACCTATTTTTCAAAAACTAGGTTGGGAGAAAAAAGAAAGTGATTCACATACAGATGCATTTCTCCGATCACTCGCCATTGCTCGCCTTGGCCGAGCTGGAGATAAAAAAATAATAGACGAAGCAAAAAGAAAATTTGCATCAAGTAAAAGCATTCATCCAGATATACGAAGTGCTGTATATACTATTGTGGCTACTCATGGAGGAATAAAAGAATACAATATTTTAGTAAAAATGTATAAGGAAGAAACTCTTCATGAAGAAAAGAATCGTATTGGTAGTGTCTTAGGAGATTTTCAGGATGAT
>JAUPWJ010000042.1 GCA_030916575.1 Patescibacteria group bacterium
ACGACAGCGAATGAGTATTTTCCACTTTCAGAAGATGAGATAAATAAAGATGGCTTTGTTTATTTTAATAGAGAAGCTAGAAATTATCAGCCTACAATAAAATGCGAAGCTATACCTAATGACGCTAGTGAAATAGAAGAATCTATTACTAGTGAAATATTGGAGTGTGAGAATGGTAAAAAGGGTATAGAAAATTGCACGACAGCTTTTAAGGTTATCGTAGATGAAGTCGGATTTTATAAAAGATTTAATATTCCATTACCAAATAAATGCCCGAATTGTAGACATAGTGAAAGGATGAATTTTCGCACAGTGCCTAGATTTAGAAGTACTAATTGTATGAATGAAAGTTGTGGTAAAGAAATTTTGACTGCATATAGCGAGGAGACTTCTAACCTTTATTGTAAAGAGTGTTATTTACAAGCCGTGGTTTAAAACAAAAAAAACTCCCAATCAAGGGAGTTTTTTTTGTTAGTATTTTATCTAGCGTATTCGATAATCTTAGTCTCTCGTATCATGGTGACTTTGATTTCACCAGGGTATTTCAATTCCTGCTCTATTTTTGTAGCAATTTCACGAGCCATAAGCTTTGCTTCTACATCTGAAATCTTTTCAGGAGTAACAAAGATACGGATTTCTCGTCCAGCTTGTAATGCATATGATTTCTCAACAGCAGGGAAGCCGTTTACTAGGGCTTCAAGTTCTTGCAATCTCTTTAAGTAATTCTCAACTGAATCTCTTCTTGCTCCTGGGCGTCCTCCTGATATAGCATCAGCTGTTTGCACGATAATAGACTCAATAGTTTCATAAGGATAGTCTTCGTGGTGAGACTTCATTGCAGTCACAATTCTCTCGTCTGCACCGAATTTTTGAAGTATTCTCATACCGATTTCAACGTGTGTTCCTTGAACTTCATGGTCTAAAGCTTTACCGATGTCATGCACAAGCGCTCCAGCCTTTGCTATAGCTACATCTGCACCGAGCTCTTCCGCAATCATTCCAGCAATGTGAGCCATCTCTATAGAGTGTTGAAGAACGTTTTGTCCGTAACTTGTTCGGAAATAAAGTCTACCGATAATAGCTACGATACGAGGATCAAAGTTGAATATCCCACACTCGTACACTGCTTGTTCTCCTTTTTCTTTAATTATTTTATTTATTTTCTCCTTAGCGTCTTCAACGATTTCTTCTATTTTTGCTGGTTGAATACGGCCATCTAAGATAAGGTTTTCAAGTGCAAGACGAGCCACTTGTCTTCGGACTGGATCAAAAGAAGAGATAACGATAGAACCTGGAGTATCATCTACGATAAGCTCCACTCCCGCTGCTCTTTCAAATGAGCGAATATTTCTACCTTCTTTACCGATGATTTTACCCTTTATTTCATTGTTAGGGATAGCCACAGTGGTTATCATGAACTCAGAAGCAGTAGAAGAAGCTAAGCGCTGAATAGAAGTAGCTAAAATATCTTTCGCTCTTCGTTCCAACTTTTCTTCATTACTATTTTCTAATTTCACGATACGCACCAAGAAGTCTTCTTCGTATTTCTTCTCAATATCACGAAGTAATTCCTCCTTAGCTTGTTCTTGTGTAAGGTTAGCTACTCTTTCTAATTCTGTTCTTTTTTCAGCTTCAATTCCGAGAACTTTTTCTTGAATCTTTTTTATTTCTTCTACCTTTAGTTTGATATTTTCAACCTCTTTATCAACCTCTCTTTGACGCTCATCTAAAAGCTCATCTTTCTTAATGAGTCTTTTCTCTGTGTCTTTAAATTCTTGTTCTCTTTTTTTCTCTTCTGCTTCGACTTTTGCTAACTTTTCTTCTGCTTTTGCCTTAGCTTCGTCTGTGATTTTCTGGGCTTCTTCTTTGGCGACCACAGTCATCTGCTTGATGTCTATTTCTATAGAACGCTTTTTACCAAGTGCGACGATAAGACGCAAGTAGTATCCTAAAACTGCTCCGACTAAAAGTACTATGACTCCAGTCAGAATTATTATTGTTATGCTCATAAGCTTTAATTCAGCTTTTAAGAATAAACTATTATATGTTAGTACTATTTACCTGTTTATCTCAGTGTAAAAAAGATATTACAATTCTCTTTTGTATTTGTTCGCTCCTTTTTATTTTTTGAAATCTTTAGTATCAACATGTGTAGAAATTCCTATAAACCAATTGAATAAATTTTTAAAATCGTACAATTTCAATATAACAAAAAAAAGCCCCCCTGTCTAGACGAGCTCTTTTTACCCTATATTTTATTGAGGATTTCTACTTTTCAGAAGGATTTTTGGATTTAGTGATGATTTCGTCTATAACTCCATACTTTTTCGCCTCTTCTGCGTCCATAAAGAAGTCTCTTTCAACATCTTTTTCTATCTGAGCTAAAGATTTGCCTGAATTTTTAGATAAAATTTTATTTAAGTTATCTCTTGTCTTCAAAATGTGCTTTGCAGTGATGGCAATGTCTGTAGCTTGGCCTTCTACTCCACCGAGTGGTTGGTGAATCATGACTTCAGCATTTGGTAAGATAAATCTCTTACCTTTCTTGCCAGCAGATAAAATTATCGCAGCACCGGAAGCAGCCATACCTACGCAAAATGTAGAAACATCAGGACGAATGTGATTCATGGTGTCTACAATAGCAAGAGTTGAAGTCACAGAGCCTCCTGGGGAGTTGATATAAAGGGAAATGTCTTTCTTAGCATCTTCTGATTGTAAGAATAATAATTGAGCAATTATGATATTGGCCACGTTGTCATCTATCGGGCCTGCTAGGAAGACAATACGCTCACGCAAAAGACGAGAGTATATATCATAAGCTCTCTCACCAAACTGACTTTTTTCTATAACTGTTGGTATTAACATGTATATATAGTATCTCTTTTTTGTGATTTTTTCAAGTTAAATAAAGATGATATAATATGTTTATCTATGGAAGAAAAATTCGGGTCAAAAATTAAAAATTTTAGAAATACTAGAAATACAATAGAGAATAATAAAATTTTAGTTAACGAGTTTAAAGATCATGAAGATGAATATCCTATTTATGATTCCTCGCTTGATAATATAGGTAATACTTTCGCACATGCTTTGCCAGTAGAATTAGTAGGAGATTTAAAGAAGAAAACTAATGTAAGTATTGAAGATTATGGAAAAGTATTTAAAAGTTACGTAGAAGATACTTTAAGTAAAGGGAACAATAATAATCTAAGTGCTATAGAGTTTGGTGGCTCTGGTTCTAAATTGTTCAGTGGATTTACCCATAACTTTTTTAAAAAAACCCTCGGTGTTTGTTTAGATGACATTAGGTCAGAAGATGTAAAGGAAAATGATAAGAATAATAACCATGATGTTATTAAAGGAGATATTTTTGATAAAAGTATTTATTTAAATTTAAAAAAAGATGGATTTGAGAAATTTGATTTAATAATTTCAAGAATAATGGCACCACTTTTCGTAACTGCTAGGAGTCCAGAATTAATGCAAAAAGTTATTAGACAGTGGTATCGTATGTTGAATGAAAATGGTCTTATCTTTGCACAGTTTGATGTTTTTGATGAACATAAACCAGAAGTCCCTTTTCGCGATAAGGCAAAAGTAAAACCTGTAGATTTACGTCTCATAGAGTTTTTTGTCATGGACTGGAAGATGGCTCTGGAGAAAGAAGTAGGTAATGTTGTTGATATACAATTAGATAGAGGAATTGTTAGAATTCATAAAAAGTCCGGGGCGCCAGATGAATTACCTATTTTAAAGGATACTGTTAATTTTAGTTTAGAGTAGTTATCCCCAAAATTTAAAACTTGCTTGTATCTCTCAAAGTGGTATTATCTTAAACAATGTATAAGCAAATGATTGATATGAATACTAAGAAGACCTGCGATACATTTATTTTTAATATTGTCATTAATTAACCCCCAAAAGGGGATTTTTTTTAACCAAAATAGCATGCCAAATAAGAAAACAAGAAAAAAAGAAAATGTAAAAATGGCCAAGCTTGTTTTGAAAGATGGCACAGAGTATGTTGGTAAAAGCTTCGGTAAAGATACCTCAATGTCTGGTGAAGTTGTATTTGCTACGGGAATGGTGGGCTACACAGAAGCAATTACTGACCCATCTTTCGCAGGGCAGATTTTAGTTTTTACATTTCCACTCATAGGAAATTATGGAGTACCAAAAAAAGAAGACTGGGAGTCTAAGAAAATTCAAGTCTCAGGACTTATAGTGTCTACTTATAATGACACGCCGTCTCATCACTCATCCGTTATGTCTTTAGGGAATTGGCTAAAAGAGCAAAATATTCCAGCTCTTGAAATAAAAGACACAAGAGAGTTGACTCAAAAATTGCGAATGAAAGGTGTAATGCTTGGTAAAATAACTTGTGATAATAAAAAGATAGAATTTAGAAATCCTGATTTAGAAAATTTAGTAGCTCAAGTTTCTACGAAGAATATAGAAATATATTCAAATGATATAGAAAACAAAAAACAAAAAATAATTGTTTTGATTGATTGCGGAGCAAAACAAAACATTGTGAGGAGATTAGTGGCGAGAGGTTTAAGAGTTGTCGTTGTGCCTTGGGACACTGATGTCACAAAATTAGATTTTCCATTTTCTGGAGTTGTTATTTCAAATGGTCCTGGAAATCCAATGAAAGTAGGTAAGACTATTTCTAATGTTAAGAAGATAATGGCTAAAAAGATACCAATATTAGGAATTTGTTTGGGTAATCAAATCCTTGCTTTGGCTTCCGGTGGAAAAACTTATAAATTAAAATTTGGACACAGAAGTCAAAATCAGCCTTGCGTAATTTCTGGAACTAAAAAAGGTTACCTTACAACACAAAATCATGGTTTTGCTGTTGGTAAAATACCGAATGGTTTCAAAGAATGGTTCTATAATGCCAACGACAAAACAAACGAAGGCATAATTCACAAAAGTTTACCTTTTATGTCTGTGCAATTTCACCCAGAGAGTTCACCCGGGCCACTTGATACGGATTGGATATTTGATTATTTTCTGAAAAAAATAAAGTAATATGATAAAAACAAAATACAAAAAAATATTAGTTCTTGGCTCTGGCGCTCTTAAAATAGGTGAGGCAGGTGAATTTGACTATAGTGGAAGCCAAGCTATAAAAGCATTACGGGAAGAGAAAATAAAAGTCATACTCGTAAATCCAAACATTGCTACTTTTCAAACTTCCAAAGACCTAGCAGATGAAGTTTACTTTTTGCCGGTAAATGAATATTTCGTAGAAAAAGTAATTAAGAAGGAACGACCAGATGGAGTATGTCTTTCTTTCGGAGGCCAGACAGCACTTAATTGCGGATTAGCATTAGACAAAAAAGGAGTTTTTAAAAAATATAATGTAGAAATATTAGGTAGTCCTGTGTCATCTATAGAACTTACAGAAGATAGACAGATGTTTGCGGAGCATTTAAAAAGTATTGATATACCTGTGCCACCTTCAGGGACTGCAGTAAATTTAAAACAGGCACAACAAATTGCGAAAGTTATCGGTTATCCATTAATGGTGCGTGCAGCTTTTGCACTCGGCGGACAAAAGTCAGGAGTAGCTCAAAATGATGAAGATTTAAAAGAAATTGTAGAAGGAGCACTTGCTATCTCTCCACAAGTTTTAATTGAAAAATATTTACACCATTTTAAGGAAATAGAATATGAAGTAGTTAGAGATAAATTTGGAAATATTATTACCGTATGTAATATGGAGAATTTTGATCCATTGGGTATTCATACAGGGGATTCTATAGTCATAGCACCAAGTCAGACACTTAACAATGAGGAGTATCATGCACTCCGACAAGCAAGTATAAAAATAGTTGAAAGTTTGAAAATTGTCGGTGAGTGCAATGTTCAATACGCACTGAATCCAAAATCTAAAAATGGTGAAGTAGATTATTTTGTCATTGAAGTAAATGCTCGACTTTCTCGCTCCTCAGCGCTCGCTTCTAAAGCTACAGGGTATCCGCTTGCATATGTTGCAGCCAAGCTTGCGTTGGGTGCAAGTTTACTTGAGATAGAAAATAAAATAACGAGAGTCACAAAAAGCTTTTTTGAGCCCGCACTAGACTATGTAGTTATAAAAATGCCTAGATGGGATTTGGAAAAGTTTCAAGGAGCATCTGAGAAAATTGGAAGTGCCATGAAGTCTGTTGGTGAAGTGATGGCTATCGGTAGAAATTTTGAAGAAGCCTTGCAAAAAGCTGTCCGTATGCAATCTGGGTCTATTGAAAGTATTACTGATAACGGTTTCCATGATAGAGTTGAGATAAAAAAGTTTTTACATACACCAACTCCAAAAAGACTTTTTGCTATAGCTTCAAATTTAATGAAAGGAATGAGCGTAGAAGAAATTCACAAAATTACTGGTATTGATTTATGGTTTTTATATAGATTGGAAAATATAGTTTCTCTGGAAAAGAAATTAAATAAAAATAAAAATTTAAATAAAGAAGTTTTGCTTAATTTAAAACAAAGTGGTTTTTCTGATAAAAAAATCGGACAAATTTGTGGTGAGTCTGAATTTGCTATAAGAAATTTGCGTAAAGGTCTGGGTATTAAACCATATGTCTTCAATATTGATACCTTGGCTGGAGAAGTACCGGCTCAAACGAATTATTTGTATCTTACTTATCATGGCAGTCATCATGACGTTTTGCCTCTCGGTAAAAATGCAACTATTGTTTTAGGTAGTGGACCTTATCACATAGGCTCTTCTGTAGAATTTGATTGGTCTTGTGTGTATGCGGCGATGGCTTTAAAGAAACATAAAAAAGAATCTATTATTATAAATTGTAATCCAGAAACTGTGTCTACAGATTATGATATGTCAGATAGATTGTATTTTGAAAATATTTCTTTTGAAACAATTGCTGATATTTTTGAATTTGAAAATGCGTACGGACTCATCATTTCTGTCGGTGGTCAAAGACCAAATAATTTATCTCAAAAACTTTCTCGTGAAGGATTTCATATACTAGGAACAGATGCATCAAATATCAATAGAGCCGAAGATAGAAATTTATTTTCAGCATTACTTGATAAATTAAACATTGACCAACCAGCATGGACATCTTTTACAAATATCAAAGAAGCAAAAAAGTTTACAGATAGCTACGGATTTCCCGTATTAGTGCGTCCTTCGTATGTTCTTTCTGGTTCTGCTATGAAAGTTTGTTACTCTCCTAGTGAACTTAATACATTTGTAAATAAAGCTGCAGTGCTTTCTCCACTTCATCCAGTGACGATTTCTAAATATATTGAAAATGCGAAAGAATTAGAATTTGATGCGGTGGCTCAAAAAGGGGAGCTTATGATTTATGGTATTTCTGAGCATGTGGAAAATGCTGGCGTGCACTCTGGAGATGCTACTATCGTGTATCCAACTCAACGCGTCTATGCTTCTACTGAATCTCAGTTGAGAGAAATTTCTAAAAAGATAACTAAGGAGCTTTCTGTGACGGGACCCATTAATATACAATTTCTAGTAAAAGACAATAAGCCGTATGTGATAGAAGTAAATTTGCGGGCAAGTAGAACTTTCCCGTTATTGTCTAAAGCTATGGATAGAAATTTCCCAGAAATAGTTGTGGATAGTTTTTTTGGTAAAGCAAAGAAAAATGTATTTAAATATCCTAAAAGTGTAGTAGTAAAATCCTCTCAATTCTCTTTTTCTAGACTTTTGGGTGCAGACCCAATACTACATGTGGAAATGTCTTCCACGGGGGAGGTGGCTTGTTTCGGACGTGATTATGATGAAGCACTTTTGAAATCCATCTTAAGTACTAATAGTTATAATTTTGATAGAAGAGGAGTATTGCTATCTTTGGGTGGAACTTTGAATAAAGTAAAGTTTTTAGAAGCAGCAAAAATGTTGGTAAACTTGGGTTATAAAATTTATGCTACTGACACAACAGCAAAATTTTTAGAAGAGAAAAAAGTAAATTGTATTCCTATTAGAAAAGCTTATGAAAAATCTCCAAATGTTTTAAATATTATTGAGGAGAAAAAGGTATCATTTGTTGTTAACTTAAGTAAGTCACCAAGTGAGATCATAAGTGATGGAGAAAAAGATAAGATGGCACATTATATTGGTGATGGTTTTAAAATCCGGCGATCGTCTGTAGACAACCAAATACCTTTATTTACTGATTTACACTTAGCTCGAGCTTTCATAAAAGCATTGCTACATTATAAAGTCTCAGATTTAGAAATTAAATCATATAAAGAATACTTACAAGATTAATAAAATATCCATGAAACACATTTTAAATGCAAAACAATTTAATAAAGTAGATGTAGAAAAGATTTTAAATTCTGTGCCCAAGATGAAAGAAATTTGTGAGACTAATAAAGAAAGACCGTTAGAAGGCAAAATTGTTGCTTGTGTTTTTTTTGAGCCTTCAACTCGTACAAGATTATCTTTTGAAACAGCAGCCTTAAGACTCGGGGCACAGGTAATATCTGCAGAAGATGCAAGTCATAATTCTTCTTCACATAAAGGAGAGACAATAGAAGATACTACACGGACACTTTCTTGTTATGCAGACATTATAGTTATGCGTCACCATATAGTTGGAGCTGCGGAAATGGCGGCCAAAGTCGCTACAAAGTCTATTGTGAATGCCGGAGATGGTGCTAATCAACACCCTTCTCAGGGTTTACTAGATTTATATACTATACAAAAAGAACATGGGAAGTTGAGCGGACTCTCTATTGCATTTGTTGGCGATGTGTTAAACAGTAGAACAATTCATTCTTTAATACCATTACTTGTACTTTACGGAGGAAATAAATTTTATTTTATTTCTCCAAAAGAATTAATGATAGATTCTGAATTTAGAAATTATTTAGTGGACAATAAAGTAGACTTTGAAGAAATAAATGAGCTTGATGGTGTATTACCACAAGTTGATGTGCTTTATATGACTCGTGTCCAGAAAGAAAGATTTTCAAATCTAGCTGATTATGAAAAAGTAAAAGATTCTTTTTTGTTAAAAAAAGAACATGTAGAGAAATTAAAAAGTGATGCGATCATCATGCACCCACTTCCGCGTGTAAATGAAATTGAGCCAGAGATTGATCAAGACTCCAGAGCAGCGTATTTCCGCCAAGCCCAAAACGGCCTATATGTCCGCATGGCATTACTCGTTCACACTTTAGAATAATTAAATAGTTTCTAAGAATTGGAAGATTTTTTCATTAGTTAGAACATTTTCAGCATGTGCTCTTGCACGCTCAGGGTCTGCATCTTTATAGTGTTCTAAAATCATATCTACTTCTTTAGTCACAGCCTCTTCATCTGCTTTGATATTTTCTATTTGTCCGATTTTGTGTAAGACTAAAGAGAGTTTTGCTTTCTTCTCTCCATCTTTTTGAAATTCTTTTTGTAAATCTTCCACAGTTTTATTTAAGTGCTTTAAGTAGTCTTCAAATTTGAGCCCCATAGCAGTGATGTCGCTCTCCATGCGGTAAATTATTTTATTTACTTCGGCATTAATTAAAATTTCAGGAACATCTATTTCTGAGTCTTCAATAACTTTCTCTATGATTTTTAACCTAGTTTTTTCTTTTTGCAGATTTTCTTTTTCTAATTTTATATTTTCTTTTAGTTTGTCTTTAAAATCGGCAACATTTTCGAAGGGTCCAAGAGCTTGCACGAATTCGTCGTTAAAGATTGGCAGTTCTACTTCTTTCGGATCTTTGTCATGATTATGGTCGTGCTCTTCGCCCTCTTTGTGAACATGAGGTTCTCCTTCACTGATGTGTTTCTTTGGAGCTCTAGACTTTCGGATGTCCATAATTGTATTTTCTACATCTTCTTCTGTGACAGTGATATTTTTCTCAGTTTCAGTTACCTCGCTTAATGCTTTTTCAGCAATCTTTTTATAGTCTGCCATTTTTATTTCTGGCAATACAGCAGTCTTGATTTTAAAACCAAGTGGATTCTTCCTAGCGAGTTTGGTGATAGAAATTACTGGGCGAGATATTGCATCTATCTTTTCCTCTTCTATTATTTTTGGATAGTGTTCTGCTAGGGCCAATTCTGCCATTTCTTCTAAAATATTTTTTTCAGGTATTTTTGTAAGCAAAACACTTTCAGGAACTTTGCCTTTTCGGAAGCCATCCATCTCTGCATTTTCACCTAGGTGTTTTAAGGCTTTTGTAAAATAAGACTCAAAAATATCTGCGTCTATTTCCCCCTCAATCTCTATTTCACTTTTTGGTAATTTGTTTATACTTACTTTTATTTTTGACATGTGAGTATCTTATATTTATTAGGTCTTTTTGTCAAAATAAAACACTCCGACTAAAAGTCGGAGTGTTTTATTAAAAGAGATTATTCTAAGCCAGCATCTAGGGATTCTATATCAGCATTTAGATTTAAGTCTGCTTCAATGTCTTCAATGCTATCATTGGTGGTTGTGTTTTCAACAGATGTTGAACTTTCAAATACATTAGTGTTTTCTTCTCTCTCTAGCGCTTTAGTTTTGAGTAAATATATACCACCAATTATAAGAATAACTATTATAATGATTGAACCTATCAATGCACCATGTGTTTTATTTTGTGTTGGTTCCATGTATTTTGATTTTGTGAAATCATGCAGCGTAATCGTCAATTAAAACGCTGCTATTAATTAATAATTACTTACTCGCTATCTTCTTTTTTATTATCTTTAATTTCTTGAACCGCCTTCTTCAAAGATTCGTGTGCAGACTTCATAGCTGTTTTTACAGCTTCTATTTTAGTTTTTATAACTTCACGCTCTTCTCCTGCCTCAATGGCTGTTTTTACCAATGCCATTTTATTTTCTGCATCTTCTATACTATTTTGTGCTTGGTCAACGAAAGATTGAGCATCTCCTGTGTCTTGTCCATCGGCTTCTAATTTTTCAATTCTATTTTCTATCTTCTCAGCAATTCTAGATAATGCTTCAATACGACTCATGAAAGCCATACCTATTTTCATACGGCCGTTTTTCTTAAAATCTCCCTTATTTTCTTCCATTTTCTTTTTCCACTCTTCTCTATTTTTTTCCATTTCAGTTTTCCACTCCTCTCTTTTTTCTTTAGTTTCTTCTCTCCAAGCTTCTCGCTCTCCTTTATTCTCTTGCCATAGTTCTTTTCTGTCTTCTCTAGTTTCTACTTTCCAAGGTGCTATTTTCCTACCATCATTATTTTCTGCGTTAACAATGTAGCCACCGCCAAAAAATGCTAATAATAGAAATACACTTAATGTTATTTTTTTCATATATTTTTTAAAAATTAAGGCTAATAAAAACGGTATCGCTACCATAAGTAGTATACCATTTTAGATGTAAAAGGTTACAAATTAGTCTAGCTTTGGAGCGTATTCTTTAGTATAACGTTCCATACATTCACTGATTATGTTATTAGCTTCATCGGTATTGAAAAAACCTAAAACTTTACAAGTTCCTGGTTTTTTCAAGTCCTTATAGTGTTCAAAATAGTGCTCTGTTTCTTTTTGCCAGTGCTCACCTAGTTCTTCGTATGAATTTATGTGGTCCATTCTTTTGTCATCAGATAGTACAGTGATTATTTTATCGTCTCTTTCTCCTCCGTCTTCAAATTTCATCACTCCTATAACACGAGCTTCCACTAGTGATCCTGGTACTAACTCTTCTGTTACGTTTGCTATGATGAAATCAAGCATATCACCATCTTGGTCCCAAGTTTGAGGAATAAGTCCGTAAGCAACAGGGTAAGCCAAAGACGAATAACCAACACGGTCAAGTTTTAATTGTCCGGATTCAGTTATAAACTCGTATTTATTAATAGAGCTTGAGTTGATTTCTACAAGTCCATGCACAACATTTTTTTCCTTGTTTGCATAGGGAGTAAGTACGTGTTGTAAATTCAACATGTATTTTGAAGGTTTATGATTTATGTTTGCCATGAGTATAGTATATTCTTACTCTTCTTTATTTTCAACTATTTCTTTTTTGACTTCAGCTGGTGCAGACTCTTCTATTTCTACATCCTCTCCATCAGTAGAAGCTACTTCTGCTCCGTTACCTTTTATGTCTATTCTCCAACCAGTTAGTTTTGCAGCTAGGCGAACATTTTGTCCTCCTTTACCTATCGCTAGAGAAAGTTGATCATCAGCTACTTCAATACTAGCCTTATGTTCCTTTTCATCTATTTCAATAGATAATACTTTCGCAGGGGATATAGAATTTGCAACAAAAACTTTCGGGTCCTCACTCCAAGGAATGATATCAATTTTTTCACCGCCTAATTCTTGAGTGATAGTATTTACTCGAGTTCCTTTTTGTCCGACACAAGAACCTACTGGGTCTATGTGGTCATCGTTTGAGAAAACAGCAATTTTAGAACGAGCACCAGCTTCACGAGCTATAGATTTTATTTCCACAACACCAGATTCTATCTCAGGAGCTTCAATTGAGAAAAGCTTCTCAATAAATTTCGGGTGAGTTCGAGAAAGTCGAAGGTTGATTCCACGAGGTGAATCTTCTACAGAGTAAAGATATGCGCGGATTCTTTGTCCACGAGCAAAGTATTCCCCTGGTATTTGTTCTTTTGCTTCCAATACTCCTGTCGCACGGTTGAAATCAATGTATACATTACCTCTTTCAACTTTTTGAACTACACCACTTATGATTTCTCCCTCTTTGGTGCCGTATTCATCTATGATAGATGTTCTTTCAGCTTCACGAATTCTTTGCATTATTACTTGTTTTGCAGTTTGAGCAGCGATACGTCCGTAATCGTCCTTTGCTTCCAATGGAAATACTACTTCATCGTTTAATTCAACGTCTTTTTTCATTTTCTTTGCATCTTCCAGCATGATATGGTGCTCAGAATTAAAGTGAACTCTTTCATCACCTTCGTCTTTTACTGAGTATTCTTCTTCACTCTCCTCTTCGCCTATTTTGGCCAAAGACTCATCCACAACTATCTTTACTTGATAGAAGTCAGTCTTACCAGTGTCTAAATCAAATTTTGCTCTTATGATTTGACCTTTTTTGCCGTAATCTTTTTTGTAAGCAGCAGCCATGGCTTGCTCTATGGCATCTAGTATTTTTTCTTTTGGAATTTTTCTTTCTTCTTCTAGTTGTTCCAATGCACTTTTGAATGTTTTTATATCTAACATATATTTATTTGTTATTAATTTGTAATTTCCTAATAAAAAAAGTCCGGCTTTCGACAGGACTTATACTCTAATATAATATCATAAAAATTATTAAAATGCAACATTACATAAATTATTCTTATCCACAGAAGGAACTTGTTTCTATAGTTTGATTTTTATTGTATAATTTGGTTATGATGTCAGGCAAAAAATTTGTTTTGTTTATCTCTGTTTTTTTATTAGTGGTTATAGCTATTGTATTTTATTTTTTTATAGGAAATAAAAAGGATGATGGAACGCCAGAATTTTCTGATGCTAAAACTCCAGAACAAATTAGAGCAGAGCTACAAGCCTTCGAGCCAGACATAGCTTCTACTAAAACTCCAATACAAATACAAAAAGAGCTTTCTTCCTTTAAAGCACCCATTTCAAGCTCTACTACAAGTAAAACTCAAATTTTAGAAGACTTACAAAACGCTAAGCCTTAATTAATATATTTCATATGAATAATTTTAAAAAGTTTTTTAATAAAAAGGTAATAAATATAAGTATATTTGTAATAGTTTTAGCATTTGTTGCTATTTATTCCACTTCTGTGAAATCAAGTAGTACAGATAATCTTTCTGGATATATGTGGAGTGCAGATAATTGGAGTGATGTAAATGGGAATGGAGTGCAAGACTCTGGCGAAATAATGACTCCACCAGGTGGTGCAGGTTGGATTTCTGTTAATTGTTTAAGTGGTGGAAATTGTGCAGGTAATGATTATGGTGTAACACTAGAAACAGACGGTGACTTAGTTGGTTATGCGTGGTCTCCACACTTTGGTTGGCTCCAATTTGGAGGTCTTTCTGGTTTTCCTATAGGTAGTGGAACTGTTTCTGAAAATGCAAAAGTATTACCAAATGGAGATTTGACTGGCTGGGCTAGATTTTGTGCTGGTGCAGCAAATAATAGTACATGTTCTGGTAATCCAGCACAAAATGATACTTCAACTGGGGGTTGGGATGGCTGGGTTTCTTTAAAAGGCACTGGTTATGGTGTTCACCTTACTATAGACCCTGAGACAAGTGCAGGTGAGTTTGATGGTTATGCTTGGGGAGGAAATCAAGATTCTTCAGGAATGAATACTACTGGTACAGGATGGATTGCTTGGAGTACTGATATATCCGGGGTTATTTATATCCCAGATGTTTCCCCCTATGTTCTCCTAACAGCTACTCCTAATATAGTGCAACAAAACGGGACAACCACACTTAGCTGGGAGGGGTATGGATTAGTTGCTGGAAATGTTTGTACAGCTACTGAAGTCACATTTCCTGGTGATGGTGGCTGGGTGAGTCCTCCACTTTATTCTTCAGCCAATGGATCAACTTTTGTAACACAGCCTCTTAATCAATTAGGAACTCATACATTTAAGATTTCATGTCCTAAAGATGGACCTGGTGGAGGAGTTGCGGAAAGTACTGTAGATGTAAGTGTCGGTATTAATTTAAACTTTATTGCTGAACCTTCACCTGCGCCATATTCTTCAGGCTATACAACAACTTTGTATTGGAGTGTTGTTCCATCAGATACTGTATTTGAAAGTTGTACTGCTGTTTCTGCTACTGATGCAGCTCCTCCATTAGGAAATAATGTACCTGGCACTGGTTGGCCTGGGTCTTCTATTGCGATACCACCGTCATCTAAGGCAAATATTTTTGTGCCTGTAAATCCTACTTTCTTTACAATATCTTGTGTTACTCCTCAAAATGTTACTGTGACTAAAACTGTTTCTGTTGCGCGAGGAAATATTCCTGAGGCAGGAATTGTGTTTACAAATACTGATGTTGTTCCAAACGGAAGTGGTGGATTTACAACTAACTTAACTTGGAGTACTACAAATGTTGAAAGTGGTTCTTGTGATGCTGAAACAGATAATCCAGATACTGGTACTGGTTGGAATTGGGACAATGGAGCAGAGTTTGGAACTCAAAGTGGGGTAATTGTGCCGGCGCTGGCTCCAGCATTTACTACTTATAGATTGAAATGTACCCGTATAGGTGGTGGTGAGATCGAAGCAACACCGCTTACTCTAAATAATTTGAGTAAAGCTTCACGAATTGTAAAGCCACATTATAAAGAGAATTAAAATATGAATAAAAAACAAAAAACAGTTTTAAAATCATTTTTTATTCTATTAGCTTTTACTCTTGCAATTAAAAGTGGAGCTGTTTGGATGCCTCCGACATTGTCTGCACCAGATGGAAATACACAACCTCCAGTAAACGTAGGAGATGTTTTACAGTTCAAGAATGGAAATTTTGTTGCTCAAGGTTTGAAGTCCACAGTCTCGGCTATATTTGAAGGTAATCTTCAAATATTAGTAGGCACTCCAGGTGAAGGTAAAGTTTTAACCTCTGATGCTACAGGTATAGCAAGTTGGCAGACACCAGCAAATGGAGGAGGTGGTGAGGGAAGTGATGGTAATGGTTGGACTGACGAAGGTGTGGTGGTAAGACTAACTACTTTCGCAGATGATATTAATATAGGTAATTCAACTCTAATAAACAAAGAAGGTGTGAGGTTTTTACATAATAGAGGAGGTCCTGACAGCACATATTTAGGTATTAATGCTGGTACTTTTAGTAGTGGAGGAGCAAAAGAAAACACTGGTATTGGGAAGAGTTCTTTGTCTGCAAATACTTCTGGAAAAAGAAATTCTGCGCTTGGATATAACTCATTACTTTTAAATACAAGTGGTGAAAACAATACTGCTATTGGCTGGACATCACTGTTAAAGAACACAAGCGGAGATGGAAATACGGCTGTTGGTACTGGTACAATGACTTTAAATGAAGTAGGTAATGACAACACGGCTGTTGGCCAGTTTGCACTTGCAGCGACAACGTCTAGCAACAACACCGCTGTTGGGAAGAATGCATTGTCTGCAAATCAGACTGGTATTCAGAATACTGCTATAGGAGCGTTGTCAGATTTTCCAGCAGGAACTTCTCTTAATAATAGTACTGTTATTGGTTTTGGAGCTATAGTTAACGCAAGTAATAAAGTTCGTATTGGAAATACTAATGTTGAAGTTATCGAAGGACAAGTAGACTGGTCTTTTCCCTCCGATATAAGAATAAAGAAAAATATCAAAGATAGTAATTTAGGTTTGGATTTTATAAATAAATTACGACCCGTTTCTTTTCAAAGAGTAAATGGGGATGATTTGATAAATTATGGATTTATTGCACAAGAAGTAGAACAAGTATTAAATGGTGTAGATACAAGTATTGTCTTAACTGATTCTACTCCAGAAAAAATGAAAACAATGCGTTACACTCAATTGATCGCACCTATAGTAAAAGGAATGCAAGAACTAAAAACTGAAAATGATTTATTAAAAAAAGAAAATACTGAATTAAAAATAAGAATGGATGCAATAGAGTTAAAGTTAAATAACTTGTAGAAAATTATTAGTAATAAGATTAGCAGCGTTTTGGTTGACGATTACGCTGCATGATTTCGCAAAATCAAAAATATTATGAGCAACAAAACAAAAACAAAAAAAATTCTAATGTCGATTTTACTCCTAGCTTTATTTGCAGTTGGAGTGAAAGCGGGAGCGAGCTGGGCATTGCCTTCAGGTGGGAATCCACCAGCGATGAATATATTTCCGCCAGTTAACGTAGGAGATGTTTTGCAATTTAAAAATGGAAATTTTGTTGCTCAAGGTTTGAAGTCTACTGTTTCTGCAATATTTGAAGGCTCCCTTCAAATTACAGCTGGTACAGGTGTCCCAGCGGCTGGTAAAGTCCTCACTTCTGACGCTACAGGTATGGCTTCATGGCAGACACCAAGTGGTGGAGGAAATGGCACGGGTAACGTAGATAATAACAACATTGATGGAACTACAAACTATGTCACGAAATGGACTGGTCCTCATACAATAGGTAATTCTCAAATATTTGATAATGCAACTGGTGTTGGAATTGCTACTACTTCTCCTGCATCGGGTGTTAAATTAGATGTAAATGGAAAAGTAAAAATGACTGGTTTTCAACTTGGAAGTAGCGCGACAGCAGGGTATGTTTTAACTTCTGACATTGATGGAAATGGAACTTGGCAGCCGTCGGGTGGAGGAGGAGCAGGTGGTTGGAGTAGAGATGGAGCAACACAAACCGTAAGACTGGCAACTCCTACAGATCTTGTAGGTATTGGGACATCAACACCTACGCAACAACTGGAAATTACTAAAAATTTCAAGTTACCTTCTACTGCTAACCAAGGAACAGCTGGTGTGATATATGTAGGTGATGATAGGTTTATGCATGGCTATGGTGTAGAAAATACTTTTATTGGTAGAAATTCTGGTAATCTAAATTTGGGTGGTACTAAAAATACTGGAGTGGGCTTTGAGGCTCTCAAAAATATAACTTCTGGAGATAGAAATGTTGCTATTGGTGGTGGTGCCGGAAAATCTATCTATACTAGTGGTAAAAATACTGCTATTGGTGTTGACGCATCAGGTAACAACGATGGTAGTTATAATACTTCTTTTGGTTACCAAGCTTTACAAGGAGCAGTTGGCGTGAATAATAGTGAAAATGTTGCTATTGGAGCTAATGCACTGAAGTCATTAGGTGGGTCTGTTGGCAACACTGCTATCGGGTATAATGCTATGGATTCTGCTACATCAGGTTATAGTAACAACACGGTTATTGGTTACAATGCAGATGTGGGTAGTGGAGCTGATAATGCTGTAGCAATTGGTGCGAATGCTATTGCATCTGTTTCTGAAACTATGGTTTTTGGTGATGGTAATGTCAAAGGCTGGGGTTTCGGTGCTCAACCTGGAGGTTCTGCAATTAAAGTTGGCTACAATTCAACTAACGGTAATGGAGCAGCTCTCAGTTTGGCTGGTATTTGGCAAAATTCTTCTGATCGAAATAAAAAACATAACATACAAGATATAAATTACGGTTTAGACACTATTCTTGAGCTTCGCCCAGTAAGTTTTGATTGGAATGGAACAAATGAACACAATATTGGTTTTATTGCCCAAGAAGTAAAAGAAATAATTCCTGAAGTTGTGTCAGGAGAAGATGGAAGTATGACTATGTCTTATGGAAACATGACAGCAGTTTTAACAAAAGCAGTGCAAGATTTAAAAAATGACAATGACGAATTGCGGGCTAGATTAGAAGCTTTAAAGTTAAAGATTAAAAATAATTAAAAAAATGAATTTAAAAATTAATACAATTTTAAAATCAGTTTTTTTCTTAGCTTTATTTGCATTTGCAGTTAATGTGGGAGCTGTTTG